>CAMWOK010000046.1 GCA_947175845.1 uncultured Lachnospiraceae bacterium
ATTTATGGCGCTTCTGCCGCCGGCTGTGTTCCGGGAAAGGGAGGCGTGATCTCTTTGCGCAGGGACTGGCGGTATTTTGTCGGTGTGCATCCGATATATTTTTTAAAAATCTTATTAAAATAGCTTGTGTTATTAAAACCGACTGCCCCTGCGATCTCCGAGATTGACTCATGTGTTTTGCGCTGCATATATTTTGCGGACTCCATGATGCGGTATTTCATGAGGTACTCGATCGGCGAGAGCCCGACTGCGCGCCTGAAACAGCGGCAGCATTCACTCTTGCTTACAAGGATGGAGTTTGCGATATCATCCAGAGTGACCGTCTCCATAAAGTGATCCTGGATGTACAGCATTGCCTGCTTTGCGCGCTGCGCGTCCTGGTTTGCGATGCGCGCGGTAACTCTGGCAGGAGCGTCAGTCCGGGAGGGAAGCTGTCCATACAGCAGTGTCCACAGCTGCAGGATGCAGGCTTTTGACAGCAGTTCATAGCCGGGGGGACACTCCTGATTGAGTGTGGTCAGCTCCTGCAGGAGCGTCAGAAACTGCGGGTAGAGGCTGTCTGCGCTGTTGATGTGCAGATGGGTGAAGGAACTGTTGGCGATGATGGGACTGATGTATTTGTTTTCCAGCTCGATCTGCCCCAGACCGAGAATAAATACCGGGTTCACGATGACAGAGCTGTAGATGACACCGTTGGCGCCCGCAGGCGTGATGAAATGCCGGACTTTCTGATTGATGAAAATGATATCGCCCTCGGAGGCGAGCACATTGTCCTCCGCGCAGGTGATGTATGCCTGTCCTTTTAAAATGTATTGAAATTCAATCTCGTCATGCCAGTGCCAGTGGATAATCGGAGCATCCGGGCGGCTGCAGTCAACCGTGGTGACATTCACGGGATATCCGCTGAGCAGGAGATTTTGTGTGCGCTTTGCATAATATTCAGGTTCCATGAAATACTCCTCTCTTCTTGTGGTTTCACAGTCTGTCTGATAAGATGAGTATAGCACACTTTTTGTCTTTTTTACACAAAGATTTGTGCAGCTTTCAGGAGGTCTGCACCGCAAAATATCGGGTGCGCGGTGCTCACTCAAAGTACAGGCGCTTTGGCTTCTCGACAAACTCGACTTCATCGAGTTCTGCAAAGGCGTCCACAAAGTCCTCGCGCACGGTTGCGATGGCGTAGCCGTTGATCAGGGGTTCGATGTGAATGACTTCCGATTCCAGGCGTTCGAGCGGTCCGTGATATTTGACTATCAGCTCCCAGGTTCTCGCGGCGGGTGTGTATCCCGTGCCGAGCACCTGGGATTTTTGCAGTTCGTCCCCGGTTGCAAAGAGCGCGAGGTTGAGAAGATTTTCCAGTTTTGCGTTTGACATGCGGCGATTCCTTTTGACATGGGAGTGTACTTTTTATATAATGTATTCATAAAGTTTTGGTGTGTTAAAATAGAATTTTGCGTTGAGAAGGTGATTGCGATGCGCGGCAGGAATGTCCGGACAAGGGAATATGTGACACGGAAATCAGGAAAGGCTGTGCCAGAAGGGGCGGCGGTGATGGCGCTGTGCATCGCTGTCCTTCTCGGCGGCTGCGGCTACACGCGGGAAGAAAAGCAGCAGAGGCAGGAGATTGCGCAGACCGGAATGGTGAATGCGGTCGACTATGTTGCGGAGAAATACGGGTTTACTGCACAGGCGGTGCGCGCAGAGGTGTGTACAGAGCGGGATCATGCATTCAGCAATCCTGTCATGCTGGGGTGTGCCGTAATCGCGATGGATTATGAGGGGAAAGAATTCAGGGTGCATATCGGGGGAGAGGCAGATGCACAGTCGGGCACGGACGATTATCAGCATGATCTGATAACTGCGGAGGCAAGGGATTATTTTGCCGACCTTTTGGGGTATGAGATACAGGAGTTCTATCTGGATTATAAGGAGCAGGCGGAGGAGGACTACTACGCGGATAGCCAGGAAGTCAACCTGGTCAGCGAGCTGTATGAAGAGGGGGATATCGAACAGTTTTTGCAGCGTCATCCTACAAACATCCGCATCAATGACTGTACAAATCAGGATTTAACCGGTTTTGCGGACGTGAACGCGGAGGCGGCAGCTTATTTTGAGCGGTGCGCTGCCGACTGCGGGATGAAAGCCATTCTGATCTCTTACAGGAGTGCGGACGCCTGGCAGGGGGCATCAGAACATGTCTATGGATGCTGGGGAATCATGGATTTTTTCATGGAGCAGGATGCACTGTGGATTAATTCGTATGCGGTGTTTGAGAGAGACGTGTTTGGGAGAGACAGCACGGTGTACAATCGTTTTGAACTGCAGGAGTATGACGGGATTGTCGCGGCGTACACCGTCAAGGCAGCAGGCGATGATTTGACAGTTGCCTGCAATCAGGTAACGTGGCAGGACTTAGGAGAGACAAAGGCTGCCCCTGTGTCAGCCGTGTATTTTGTGGACAGGGAAGCAGCGGGGGAGATTGTGGTCTACATACCAGCTGAGCGGTTCTTTAAAGAGTGGAAGGGGCGGCAGATTTATATTCAGCACTATGCAGATGGCAAATGGCGGCAGTACGACGCAGATCTGCAGCGCACCAAGGACAGGGAGTACGTGTATTTTACAGGCTACAATACCCATGGCGGCGGGTTTGCGTTCGCGGCGTTTCCTTAGAGCTGTCACCGATTGAACGAAGCGTTTTGCCGCATAGGAGGTTAAAGTGCCGCGCAGACTGGATAAACTGCACCAAACGGGGAATACTGGTTTTATACAACAAGAAACCAGGAGGTGCAATGATGATTGAACAGGATACCATCCGGCTGCTGCGGGAGTGTGACGCGGGGATTAAGATGGGCGTGGCGTCCATTGACGACGTGCTGGAGTATGTCAGCCATGAGAAGCTGCGCAGGTGCCTGGAGGACTGCAAGGCAAAGCACGAGAAACTGCAGGGTGAGATACAGGCGCTGCTCACCACATACCACGACGAAGGCAAGGAGCCGAATGTCATGGCAAAGAGTATGTCGTGGATGAAGACGAATGTAAAGCTGGTGATGAATGAGTCTGACCACACAATCGCAGATCTGATGACAGACGGCTGCAACATGGGCGTCAAATCGCTGCACAAATATCTGAACCAGTACAGGGCGGCAGACGAGAATTCCAAAGATATCGCGAAGCGGCTCATCAATATCGAGGAGAAGCTGACGCTGGACATTCGGGAATTTTTATAGGAAGGACGGGCATTTTTGCCCTGTCTTTCCTGTTTTTTTGTACAATGTGTTTAAAATTTGTATTATTTGTTGACCGTTTCCCGATTTTCAAGTATAATTATGGTAAATATTTGCCAAGAATATCACAGAAAAAGTTGTACAGTTTGGTATTTTTGTAGGCTTTTTTTCTTGTAACTATGTGGAGACAGGATGTTATGGTATTTTTCACAAATAAGTACGTTGTAAAATAATTGAAAATAACAGTTCAGACTGACGCAGGCAGGACAGCGGGGAACTGTTATCGGCGAAAGGATTTGGTTACAGGTATGGAGAGTAAAAGAGCAGGATCTACAGGGGAAACATTGGGAAAAAACAGCCAAGTTGCGCGGCTGAAAAAGATTGTGAAGCAGACAAAGGGGTCGTTGGTGCTCGGTGTTGTTCTGCTCGCGCTGTTGTTTTTTGCCAGTATCGGCTATGAGGTGGTCGCGACGGAGCAGCTTGAGAGCACAATGTACCTGAATCAGTACCGGCTGGGTTCCAAGGCGCTGACGACGGCGGTGCAGTCCTACGCGGTGTCTGGAAATGAGATATACTACGATGCCTACATGAAGGAGCTCAACACGGACAGGAACAGGGATGTTGCGTGGGCCGGCCTTGAGGCGAACAATATCAAGGACCATGAGTGGGCGGAGCTCGAGGAGATTGCGGCGCTCTCCAACAATCTGGTGCCGCTCGAGGAGGAAGCGATGGCGGCCGTGGCGGCCGGGGATGTTACCGCGGCGACGGAGTTTGTGTTTGGGGAGGAGTACTCCAACACGATTCAGAAGATTAACTACACGACAGACGATGTCATCACGAAGATACAGGAGCGCCTGGACACGACCAAGAAGCTGTTTATGTCGATACAGATTCTCTGTGCGGTTGCTTTTCTGGCAGGGTTTATCAGACTCGCGCAGCAGTGTCTGAAGACAATCAGCTTCTCGCAGCAGGAGCTGCTCACACCGATCATCAAGGTTTCCGAGCAGATGACGCTGCTGGCAGACGGAAATCTTCATGCGAAGCTTGACCTGAAGGAGGATGACAGCGAGGTTGGAAACATGGTTTCCGCCATCCGCTTTATGAAGGACAATATGGCAGCCATCATTGATGAGATCTCCTACATACTCGAGCAGATGGGACAGGGGAATTACATCGTGTCAGTGGAGCAGAACTATGTCGGCGAGTACGTCAGGATCAAGGATTCGCTGAATAGGATCATGGAGGATATGCGCAAGACAGTGCGTACGATACAGGATGTGGCGAAGGAGATTGACAGCGGTTCCGGACAGCTTGCGTACGCGGCGGATGATCTGGCGACGGCATGTACGGGGCAGGCGACGGAGGTTTCGGGTCTGGCTGCGCTTCTGAATGAGCTCAACAACAGTATTGAATACAATGAAAAAGAGGCCGAAGAGGCTGTGAAGATAGCAAATCTGGCAAGCTCCACACTGATTGTGGGCGCACAGAAGATGCAGGAACTCAGAGATGCCATGTCCGATATCAACCAGTGTTCGGAGCAGATTATCGCGGTGATTGCGGCGATATCTGATATCGGTGAGGAGATTGACCTGCTCTCGCTCAACGCGTCGATCGAGTCAGCCAGGGCAGGGGAGGCAGGAAGAGGTTTTGCAGTCGTGGCAGAGCAGGTGAAAAAGCTTGCTGAGGCGTCCCAGAACGCGGTGGGTCAGACGTCCGAGCTGATCAAGAGAACCGTGGAGTCCGTGGAAGTCGGCACGCGGATTTCGCAGGAGGCTGCCGCAAATATGGAAGAGGTGCAGATGGGCGCCGAGGAGACAACCAGCCGCATTAATAGTATTGTGGAGAAGCTACGGTGCGAGGTTGAGAGCATTAACAATATCAATGACAGTATCGGCGTGGTGGCAGGACTGGTGGACAACAACTCCGCGACCTCACAGGAGACGGCGGCGGTCAGCGAACAGCAGAAGGCCCAGGTGGAGTCCATGGTTGAGCTGGTAAACAGATTCAAGGTGTAACAGCTCGAAGCCGTCTGGCATATGATGATAGCAAGATAAGATGTGGCACGGAGTTTTGCGATGAACGACAAGGAAAAGGTACAGTCCTGCATTACACAGGTGACACAACAGGAGCCATATCTTACAGGAGAAAACGTGATTGTCGCTGTTCTTGACAGCGGAATAGACTATTTCCTGTCAGAATTTCGCAATGCAGACGGGCAGACGCGCATTCTGGCGATATGGGATCAGACACAGCAGCCTGATACACATCAGGGGCGGACGCCTCCTCCGGGATACCGCGAGGGGGTGCTGTACACAAGAGAGATGATTAACGAGGCACTGGCTTTGGGGCGTGAAAACGGTCAAAAGCTGGTGCCTGTTTTTGATTTGTCAGGGCACGGGACTGCGGTGGCAGGCGTTGCGACCGGGACGGCAATGGGAGTTGCGCCCCGTGCGGATCTGCTGATTATCCGGCTTGGAAATCCGCAGGCGGACTCTTTTCCGCGGACAACGCAGCTGATGCGCGGTATTGATTACGCAGTAAAGCTCGGTGTGGAGCTGGATAGGCCGGTTGCGGTAAACATCAGTTTTGGAAACACGTACGGAGACCATCTGGGCAATTCCCTGCTGGAGCGCTTTGTCGACAACGCCTCCGAGATCGGCAGAAGTATTCTGATCATAGGAAGTGGGAATGAGGGGGCGTCGAGGGGGCACACTGCCGGTGTGGTGCGGGAGGGCAGCCGCACGGTGGAGCTTGCGGTGGCGGATTACGAGACCGGACTCAGCATCCAGCTGTGGAAGTTTTATCAGGATGTATTTAATATGGTCCTCACGTCGCCAAGTGGCGCGCAGCTGACGCTGGAGCTCGCGCAGCTCAGGGAGGCGCAGGCGGTCAGGAACACATTGGATCGGACACAGTTACTGTGTTATCTGGGAAAACCGCTTCCCTACAATGTCCAGCAGGAAATCTTTATTGACATGATACCGACGGAGCGCTATGTGGACAGCGGCGTGTGGCGCATTGAGCTCCGGCCGGTTTCTTTAGTGACCGGGGAATATCGGTTTTATCTTCCCGGCTATGCAGCGAGAAACGCAGCGACCGGATTTTTTCTGCCGACGCCGGAGATGACGGTGACGATACCCGCGACGGCGAGGCGCGCTGTCACAGTTGGCGCGTATGATGTATCGCGCAGAAGCTATGCGGACTTTTCGGGGCGGGGATATGTATACCGGTATGATGACGGGAGGGTGGACACAGCGGGAGGGCAGCAGATTATCGCGGAAGTGAAGCCCGATCTGACAGCGCCGGGCGTCGATATCACTGTGCCTATGGTAAACGGGGGATATGAGCAGGTCTCGGGAACTTCCTTCGCAACGCCCTTTGTCACAGGGGCGGCTGCGCTGCTGATGGAGTGGGGCATCGTCCGCGGAAATGACCGCTTCCTGTATGGTGAGCGCCTGAAAGCAGCACTGATACGGGGCGCACAGCCATTGCCGGGGGTGTCAGTCCGGCCCGATAGCAGAATTGGCTGGGGTACGTTATGTGCGCAAAAGGCATTGGAGAGTATGCAGTAGAAAGATGGAACAGAATAGGAGAGGATCGAGTATGCAGATTTATGTGGTAAAAAGAGGGGACAGTATAGACAGCATCGCCGCAGCCTACGCGGTTGATGCGCTTCAAATTGCTTATGACAACCAGATTCCGGCGCCGTACCGCCTGGCAGTCGGTCAGGCGTTGCTGATTCCGGTGGAGGATGTGGTACAACAGAAGAGAGCCGTGCGTGTCAACGGCTACGCGTATCCATACATACAGGCGCAGGTGCTCTCGGAGACCCTGCCCTATCTGACCAACATATCCGTGTTTTCCTACGGTTTTACCACAGAGGGGAATCTGGTGCCGCCCAGGACCGATGACAGCCGGGTAATCAATGAGGCATGGCGCCAGGGCACCGCGCCGATTCTGGTTCTGACGCCGTTTGACGAGACGGGAATGTTTAACAATTATCTGATCAGCGCACTCATGGGCAGTATGGCCGCACAGCAGAATTTGATCGATCAGATGTTTGCCACGATGGAGGAGAAAGGCTTTGTTGGGATTGACCTGGATTTTGAGTACATCCTGCCGCAGGATCGGGTTGCATATGCGGAGTTTGTCGCAAATGTGAGGGCGCAGGCAGCGCCCAAGGGCTATCCGGTCTCCGTGGCACTTGCGCCAAAGACATCTGCAGACCAGCAGGGGCTGTTGTACGAGGGAAAGGACTACAGGCTGCTCGGCGCGGCGGCGGACAGTGTGCTGCTCATGACCTATGAGTGGGGCTACACCTACGGTCCGCCTATGGCAGTCGCACCCATCAACAAGGTGCGCGAGGTGGTGGAGTATGCGGTGACAGAGATTCCGACGGAGAAGATTGACCTGGGAATCCCCAATTATGGCTACGACTGGACGCTGCCCTTTGTGCAGGGCAGTTCCCGCGCCCGGACAATCGGAAACGCGCAGGCGGTGCAGATTGCGATTGAAAATGACGCCGTGATACAGTTTGACGAGATTGCCATGTCGCCGTTTTTTCACTATGAAAAAGACGGGGCAGTGCACGAAGTATGGTTTGAGGATGTGCGCAGCATGCAAGAAAAGTTTCGCCTGATCGCGGAGTATGGGCTGCGCGGCATGGGATACTGGCAGGTGATGAAGCTGTTTCGCGCAAACTGGCTGCTGCTTGCGGATACTTTTGATATCATCAGATTTGGCTGAGAAATTTAAAAAAGAACCCCCTTTGTCAGAGGGGGTTCTGGTATCTGGCGACAATCGCCTGCATTTCTTTCCACTTTTTTTCCATGTCTGCGACCAGTTTGAACTGTGTCCTTGCGCGGTCGAGGTTGTGGTTTGCGCGGTGGACTTTAAAGTAGTGGTCCCCGGTCAGAAAATCTGCGAGAAAGCGGATTCCGCACTCGTAGGTCATCATCTTTGCGCCCATGGGGAGCATCTCGATCTCCTTCGCGGTGAGACTTCCCGCACAGCCTTCGAGATAGCCTCTTGTGAAGGCTTCAAACAGTGATAAATCGACCGACACCTTGTCCAGGTCCGGCTCGTCCTCTGCGCCTGTGCTGGCGCCGAAGCGGATGGAGTCCCCGAAGTCATACAGGGAGAGTCCCGGCATGACAGTGTCGAGGTCAATGATGCACAGCGCTTTGCGCGTGTCAGCGTCAAACAGAATATTGTTGAGCTTGGTGTCGTTGTGCGTCACGCGCAGCGGCAGCGTGCCTTCCGCTAAGAGGTCTGTCAGAACGGATGTGTCCTGCTCCCGATCGAGCGCAAATGCGATTTCTCTCTGCGCCAGGGCTGCCCGCTCCGGGTCAGCATCCTGCACTGCCTTTTTGAAATCCTGGAAGCGGGAGACTGTGTTGTGGAAGTTCGGAATGGTTTCGTGGAGCGTCTCCACAGGAAACCCGGCAAGCATTTTCTGGAAGTTTCCAAAAGCGACAGCACTGTCATAAAAATCCTTTTCACCCTCCACCTTTTCCAGGCACATGGAGCGCTCGATAAACGGGAAGACGCGCCAGTAATTTTCTGCGCTGTCCTGATACCAGTCTGCGCCGTCTGCCGTCTTTACGACATTGAGCGTCTCCCTGTCCGGGTCGCCGCCCTGGGAGAGGATGATCTGGCGCAGGTATTGGGTCACATGGACGACGTTTTCCATCAGCTGTGGCGGATTTTTGAAGATATCGTGGTTCATCCGCTGCAGGATATATCGCCGTTCACCGTTTTCGGGCGTCTGGCAGCGCATCAGGAACGTGTCGTTGATATGTCCGTTTCCGTAGGGGAGGCATTCTGTCAGACTGCTGCTGTCCGCGAGAAATGCGGCGACTGCCTCGTCTATTTTGGAACATGCTAAATTTTCTGTATGCATAGTTGCTCCTTATGAATAAAAAATTCCTCAGTTCATGTCTATCCAGCGCATCTCCATCGGCGCCAGGTCAAGGTGTGCGAAGCATTCGCCCTGCACATACAAGTCTGTCGCCCTCGGCTCTCTGGAATTGTTGATGACGGCAATCTTCTTAGTCTGCTCAAAGACTGCAAGCTCTGTGTCCACGTTGGTGACATAGAACTTCTTCATCTCATCCTCCCTGTGTGCGGCATAGTAAATCGCGCGCAGCAGGATGCGGCAGTTCTGCGGGGAGTACGGAAGCCCTGCGAAGTAGACGCTCCGTCCCTTGCCGTACTCGTTCACAACAAGGCGGCTGTACTTTCCGTCCATGTTGAGTATCTGGTAGTGCTCACCCTGCGCGTAGATGCGGCTCTTGCCCTCGCCAAAGTCGATCTCGCCCGGGATGTCCTCCAGGATAAAGTGCGTGCTGTCGAGCGAATTGTACTTGTCGGTGCTCATGGAGAAGCCAAGTTCCCTGTCGACGCCCAGCACGTCGCTGAGCTGGAAATAACGCCCCTGATACTGGCAGGCACTCGGCTCACCAACGCCGATCAACCCGCCGCCCTCGTCGACAAATCTGCGGATGGCGCAGACCACTTTTTCGTCTTTCCAGTTCTCGGCGCCGCTCCAGGAAGTGTAGGCATCTCCGGCGTTGATAATGACTCTGATCGCAGGGTCGATTCCGTTTTTGATCTGTTCAAAGTCGATAAACTCCACGTCGATCGGCATGCCGCTGAGACATTCAATCACGCCCACATACGAGTAGATCTCCCGGTACCACAGCGCGTGGTGCACCTGGTTTGACATCCAGCGCCTGATGCCGCCCCAGCAGTTCAAGATGGCTACCTTGAACGGTGCTGTGTACGCCTTTGTCCCCTGCATATTCTGGTGTATCTGCCGGAATTCGTCCACAACCTTCTGAATCTGGTCGATAAAGCCGGGCCACTCGGCAGCCAGTTTGAGATATCCGCCGTACCCAATGCGGTCGAGCGGGGAGCGCAGGATTGCCCTTCGCGCCTTCAACCAGTTCTCCTGCGCCTCACCGATCGGGTCGCCGCCCTCGGTGAATACGTCGGGGAAAAAGTAGGGGAGCAGACGTCCTTCTGTGTAGTTTACGCCGTCGATATCGGAAATCATGCGCAGCGTGACGCCGTCACCCACGGAGCCAACAACGGCGTCCAGTCCGATATTTTTGAAATATTTGCCAAACGGCTCAGTCCCGATCCAGTGGTCGCCCAGAAACATCATCGCTTCCTTGCCGTAGCTGTGCACGATGTCCACCAGCTCCTTTGCGAGCTTGGAGACCTCAATCTGCTGGAACTCGATAAAGTCACGAAACTCCTTGGACGGCACGCGGAAGGTCGAGTTGTGGTAGCCCTGATCCACGATGTATTCAGGGCGGAACGGATAGCCTGCCCACTTTTCAAACTGCTCGAGGATGTAGGGGCTGACGCTCGCACTGTAGCCAAACCACTCCACGTATTTCTCCCGCTTCTGATCGTCAAAAGTCAGTGTAAACTGGTGGAAGAAGGTGGTAAAGCGCACCACATTCACATGCGGGTTGTCCTCGCACCATTTCTTTAACTTTTCTTTTACATAAACCTGTGTCTTGGGCTGCCGCACGTCAAAAGTCAGCTGGTGCGGCGCGTTCTTCCAGTCATTTGTGATAAAGTTGTACATATGTACGGGGTCCCAGATCAGGAATGCAAGGAAGCTGACAGTGTACTGATGATAGGGGATCGTCTCAATCACAACCTCGCCTGTCTCTGCGTCGTACTCCCACTTGTCGGTCGGCACGACCGCGCCTGTAGTCCGGTCGATAACCTCCCACCAGCGCTTTGGAGAGTCGATGGTGTTGACTTTGAGCTGCTCGGTGTGGAAGCCCTTCATCAGCCGGATGCGAAGGCTGTCACCTTTTGCCGTGACACGGTCGCTGATGAGATATTCCTGCTGGATTTCCTCCGGGTTCTGCATTGCCCAGTTGTTGTCTTTGCGGGTGGTGTAGTACGTCGCATAAATCTTGGCATCCTGGCTCAAAAGTTCCTCTGGCATGGTTGTTCCGTCACAGTCGCGCAGGGCGTCTGCGCCCAGCATATTTTTCAGCCGTATCGTTTCATCCACCATGTCTACATCCGTGGGAAGAGTCAGCCGGCCGGTGTTTTCTGTATTCATAGTAGGGCACCTCCTTTGATGATAGCATTGTAAATCATTGGTATTTTTTGTTGTAAATGTAGAGGAGAACTAATATTCCAATGAGGCCGACGAGCATTGTCATAAGCCCCGCTGGTCCGATATTGCGCTGTCCGGTGACAATCAGCACCATGCTGACGATAAAGACCACCAGATACAGCAGCCTGATGACATATTTCATATAAATCCCTCCTTGTAGTTAACCCTTTAAACCGCCGAGACTCATGCCCTGCGTCAGCTTCTTCTGCACTAGAATATACAGAATGAGCGTCGGCAGCATGACGATCACAAGACCCGCGTAGAGCTGCCCGTAGTTTGCGGCTGCCTTCTGCGCCTGCATCAGCTGCATCAGGCCGACGGGGAGTGTCTTAGAGCCTTTTGTGAGCAGTGTCATGGAGATGATGTACTCATTCCAGAAGGACAGGAAGTTGAACAGGATGACTGTGATGATGCTCGGCAGCGCCATCGGCATCATGATCTGAACCATTGTGCGGAAGTACCCGCTGCCATCCATGTAAGCAGCCTCCTCATAGTCCTTGGGTATGGTCACAAAGAAGCCGGAGAGCAGATAGATCGTGAACGGCAGGGCAGTGGAGGCGTAGACAAGTGCCACGACAAAGAGGTTGTTGAGGAAAAATCCACTGCCGCCGATGCTTTTGAGGAATTTGTCCGCGTCCACAAACATCAGGAAAATCGGTACCACGATATAGTTCACATTGATGAACAGGCCGCCCATGAACATAATGTTAATCAGTTTGCTGCCCAGGAAGCGGTAGCGCGCGAGCACGTAGGCCGCGGGCAGTGCAACCACCAGCAGGATGACAAGCGCCAGCGCCGTCACCAGGATGGAGTTGAGGAAATACTCGCCCATGTTCGCCTTCTCGAAAGCGTCGATAAAGTTCTGGAAGTAGAAGCCCTTGGGCATTGTCCAAGGATTCCCGTAAAACTCCGAATTTTCCTTGATGGATGCCAGAAATACCCACGCCACCGGGATCACAATGCTGATGGCGAGCGTCAGCAGGGCAACATAGATAAAAATCTTGTACAGTGTGTCAAGGCTCATTTCTTTCTTTTTTTTCTGCATCTGTGTCTCCCTCCTTTAAAATTCCAGAGGTTCTCTCTTGGTGACGAAGTTAATCAGCGCCGACAAGCCAAAGGAGAACAGGAACACGACAACACCGATTGCCATACCGTAGCCGTAGGAGGAATTGGTGTACGCCTGTTTGTACATGTAACTTAGGAACACCTCGGTCGCGCCGTCCGGACCGCCGTTTGTCAGCGCCTTTACAATCAGGAAGCTGATGTTGATGGAGCTGATGACAAAGAATGTCAGCGTCGTTCTGATGTTCGTCCAGATGAGCGGCAGGGTGATGGAGAAGAACTGGCGCATGCGCCCCGCGCCCTCGAGGTTTGCGGATTCATATAAGCTTTCCGGCACGCTTGCCATACTCGCCATGTACATGACCATATAGTATCCGATTGCCTGCCAGATCATCGCGATGACCAGACTGTAGATGACCAGCTTCTGGTCGCCGAGCCAGAGGATCGGCGTCTTGTCACT
The DNA here is from genome assembly GCA_947175845.1 of uncultured Lachnospiraceae bacterium. Classification (GTDB taxonomy): domain Bacteria; phylum Bacillota; class Clostridia; order Lachnospirales; family Lachnospiraceae; genus COE1. The sequence goes on from CAMWOK010000046.1 coordinate 12,896, forward strand.
CCCCCTGAAAATACCGATAATGCTGTTCAACAGTCCGTTGTTTGGGTCGTAGATTGCCGAGAAGATTGCCGAGATGACAACGACGGACAGGATGTTTGGGATATAAAATATAATGCGGAAGAAGTTTTGACCTCTGATCTTTTCCCGGGACAGGATTGCCGCGAAAATCAGGGAAAGCGCCATGGTGACAACTGTCACGATAGCGATTAACAGGACGGAGTTCTGGAAGGAGCGGAAAAAGTTCGTGTCCTCCACCAGTATCTTAAAATTGTTGAGCCCGACAAACTGTTTGGTGTTGGAGTAGCCGCCCCACTTGTACAGAGACATCTTAAAGACGTTGAATGTGGGAATCAGCATAAAGATAACAAACAGTATGACTGCGGGCGCCACGCATATGGTTATAAAAAGCGATTTTCCTTTGACTTTTTTCATGCGCTTACCTCCATTTTTGAAACGAAAAGCGCCCCAAAGGCAGAAACCTTTGGAGCGCTCCTATAACCTTATTCCATTGCAGCTCTCAATTTGTCGCTTGCTTCCTCGACAGCCGCCTGCCACTCCGCAACGGTCTTGTCGCCGCTCACGATACTGTTGACTGTTCCGCACAGGGTATCGAGCATGTTCACGCCCTCAACCGGTGCAGTGGAAGCGAATCCGCCCATAACTGCGGTTGCGCCGTTGTCATAGATGCTGTAGAACATCTTGTTGTCGCCTTCCAGGGAATCGCTGACACCAGTGATCGGCTGGATTGCTGTGGATTTTGCAAAGATCTGTGCTGCCTCGTCAGAGTACATGTAAGCCACAAATTCCTTTGCCATATCCTGGTTCTCTGCTGCTGCAGGAATCCACATCTGCTCAAACCAGCAGAATGAGCATCCGGCACCACCATCATTGACAGCCGGGATTGCCATGAATCCCCACTCGAAACCGTCCGCTCTCGGTGCCTCACCCATCTCGCCCGGAAGCCATGTTCCGTTCGGGCAGAAGATTGCCTTGTTGTCAAGGATCAGCTGCTGATTCTTTGTGAAGTTGTCATTGTTGGCGTTGGCAACAGTTGTGCCCTCTGTGTATGTACCAAGCTTTGCGATCAGCTCAAATACCTTGGTTGCGTTCTCGCTCTCCCAGATACCATCCTCGTAAGTCATGCAGCTGTTGAAGAAATCGGAGCCGCCTGCGGAGGACAGGGTTGCGTATGTGAATGCGTCAAAGTATCCGGTTGTGGGATAGGTGAAGAGTGCGATGCCCTCCTCAGCTGCCTTGTCGCCAAGCGCCCACATTTCATCCCATGTGGTCGGAACATCCCAGCCTTTTTCCTTGAAAAGTCCCGCGTTGTAGAACAGTCCGCAGGGGCTGTAGAACATCGGTGCATAGTATG
>CAMWOK010000047.1 GCA_947175845.1 uncultured Lachnospiraceae bacterium
AGCCACACCGCCCACACACCACGTGTCGTAGCCATCCTTTGCAAGCCCCTCCATAATCGTACTGCCAGAAAAACTGTACGCCCCCTGCGGTGCCTTCTTTCCCATCCCGATCGACTTCGGGAAAAACAAAAGTTCTCTGTCCGCTATGCTCTTCGCCTCATACGGACACGGCAGAAATCCCGCGAACATGGCATGGTGTGAGGGATAGGTAAAATTTCCCGGCGCCTGGCGCTTCTGCCATTGACCATACTGGTTCAGCACAGGCGTATTGCCGGCAGCCTCCTCCTGCACCGCCACATCATAGCGCAGCGTGTCCAGACACACAAACAGAATATCCGAAGTCCCGACTACCTGTGTCATATCCACGGAAGCTTCCTGCACCTTTCGGGAGGACGCAAACAGACGGGCAGGCACTTCCTGCTCCGTCGGCATAACTGTATCTTCACTCATTTTCTACTCTCCATTTTGACTGTATTCTTTCATCATCCGCGCCTGATGGCGGTAAATGCTGTTTTCATGATAAATATCCTGATAAATCAAATCGCCCTGCGCGTTCATCTCGATAATGCGCGGCCGCATACTTCCTTTTTCCAGCAGAATATCAATGCCTGCACTCCGAAGTCCCGGATAGAGCGCCATCCCTGCTCTGCACAGCTGTGCAATCTCTTCAACGGCACGCCCAGACAGCCCCAGCTGCGCAATATCCAGCGGATGATTGTTCAGATGCAGGTTTGTGACAGGCCCTTTCGACAGCCTTGCCAGCAGATAATCGAGCTGGCCGTCCTGCACCACTGCCCGCAAATCATACGCATATCCCTGATGAACTGCCTTGCCATACCACCGCTCCACGATGCAGTCCAGAGCCAGAATCCGGCTCAGAAGCGGGACGATCTCATCCGTCCTGGAAAACTGGCGCAGGCACTTTGTATTGATAAGCTCCATATTTGGCTGTAGCAGCGCGCATGTGTAGAGTGCCATCCGCCCTGTGTGCACATGCAAGCGCAGCGCTGCCACTCCTGCCGCCCCGGAGCCTTTTATCGGTTTGATAAACACCTGGTGGACATGCTGTCTGCGCATCTCCTCCAAAAGCGCTTCCACGGTACATGTTCCGCCGTCAGAGGCGCTTGACATCCGCACCGCTTCCGTCACGGGAAGTCCCGCCTCCTGCAGCCTTGCCTTGCACGCCTGCTTGTCCAGCAGTCCTGTTATCGAGGATGGCGCATTGAAAAACACTGTATTCTCCATTCTGTCCAGCTCTGCAAGCTGTTGTATATATCCGTCTGTATGCTGATTCAACGCATCGAGAGAACAGCTTGTCCATTGCGGCGGGTCAATTTTTACCAGCAGTCCTGCCGCGCCGGACAATCTCTGCAGCCCGTACCAGTCCTTCTGATCTGCCCAGTCCACAAACGTCACAGGCAGCCCCTCCTGCTCTGCCGCTTTTCTCAGATAAGTCGTCCTCCTGGTATTCGGGCTGCCCAGTATCACCACCTGTCTCATTCTGTCAGCATGGCATACATGAACACCTCACCATCCTCTTCCCCATCGGCCACATTCCTGTCAGAACTATCCACTTCAACCGGAAGCGTCTCCAGCTTCTTTGCCATCTCGTCAGACAGAAAGTTGTAGTGCAGATCCAGTTTCTGAATATTGGGAAATTCCGGGATTTTTTCCAGAAGCAGCGCGCCGCCCTTGTCCGACAACGTGCCATTTGACAGATCCAGTGTATGTATCTGTCCCATAAACTTACTTTCCAGCACCACTTTTGTCAGCTCGTCCTGCATCTCGCTGTCACAGATGCCAAGATACGTGAGCTCAGGAAAATCCGCGCATTCCAAAAGTTCCCTGATCGTGCTCTCATTCCCGTCAAATCCATACTCCTCAACACCAATGTACAGAAGAAGCTTCTTCAGCTTTGGAAGCTTTGCGTTCTGTATGGACTTGATAATATCTGTCGAAAGTCCGCCGCAGATGATGGTCAGCGCCTCAAGCGTGTCATGACAGATATCACCTAACACCAGCTCTGTGCTGCCCTTGATGGTCAGTTCCCTCAGCTGCGGCATTGCCGCCCAGAGCGCACTGTAATCGCCCTGGATGATCCAGGACACCTCGCACTCCTCAAAATCCATATCCCCGATAAACAATTTCCGGATATGCGAAAACCGATCTGCATTTGCCACGATATCATCTATCAGTTTCTGACAACCCCTTTCCCATGAATTTCCCCAGCTGCCGATCACAAGTTCTTCCAGCTCCGGAAACTGTTCGCTCTCCAGGATTTCCTGAATCATAGTACCCGGACCTTTACCACGCTCGTCACAGTCTTCAAAACTATACGAAAATTCATGCGCTTTACGTCTTTTGTCCGCATCATCCACCAAAATAAAATTCATATGCAACCTCTCCTTTCACACAATACCGCCCTGTCCTATTGCAGTTTTCTGCACAGTTTCATGATACTACGAATGCATGTGATGCGCAACCTGTATTTTGGCACGAATGGCCGTTTGCAGTCAATGTGTCTCAACCGCCTCTTCCATGCGCCGAGCCAGCTTCCTGACCACCACAAAATAACTCAGTACCAGTATCACATCCGCGCCCGTCCAGGCCATAATCTCCGCGTAAAATATCCCGTTCTCACCTGCCAGGCGCGGCAGCAGCAGCGCACTCACAGTGCGCATGACAAACTCCGCCACTCCGGACAGCATGGGCAGTACCGTGTTTCCCATCCCCTGTATCGCAGACCTTGTCACATGCAGTATGTAAAGAATCGGCAGACAGACACTCATTATCGCCAGATAACGATACGCCACTGCCAGTGTCGCCTCCACCGTATTTGGTGCACCGGAGATAAAAAGGCTAAGCAGCGGTTTCCCAAACCCGAGCATTCCGGCGGCGATTATGACAGAAGTCACCAGTGCAATCCCCACCGCCGCCCGCATCCCCTCGCGGATGTGCCGGATCTTCCCGGCACCCATATTCTGTCCCATGTATGTCACCATCGCATACCCGTAGGAGGTCGCGGCGATCTCAAGCAGGCCGTAGAGTTTGTTTGTGGCGGTGAACCCCGCGATAAAGATAACGCCGAACCCGTTTACCACAGCCTGCACGATCATGCCGCCGACTGCAATAATTGCATTCTGAAACGCCATGGGAAACCCCAGATACATCAGTTCAGTCGACAGGCTGGCGCTGATTTTGAAATCCCCAGAGCGAAAACGCAGCAGCTCGATCCTGCGAATGTGCCAGATACAGAAAACACTCGAAACCAGCTGTGCAATCAGCGTCGCCGAAGCCGCGCCTGCAATCCCCCAGCCAAATCCAACGACAAACAACAAGTCCAGCAGAATATTGACAACCGACGCCACGATCATGGCATTGAGCGGAGTCCTGCCGTCACCCAGCGCACGCAGGATACATGCCAGCAGGTTGTAGAGCATCACGACAGGAATCCCCATAAACATAATCCGCAGGTACAGTATCGTACCGCCCCAGATATCCGGCGGCGTCTGCAGAACCTGCAAGAGCGGCGCTGCCATCAGCTGTCCTGCCGCGACGAGAACCAGCGCGGACACTGCAGCTATCACGACAGATCCCGCAACAGCCTTTCTCAGCGCATCATGCTTTCCCGCCCCGAACTCCTTTGCCATCCGGATTCCAAAGCCCTGTGTAAACCCCTGAATAATCCCCAGCATCATCCAGTTCATCCACTCCGCCGCCCCCAGCGCCGCCAGCGCGCTGACCCCGAGCACTTTCCCCACAACCATCGTGTCAACCACCGTATACAGCTGTTGAAAGATGTTTCCTGCCATCAGCGACAGCGCGAAGGACAAAATAATGGAGGAAGGCCTGCCCTCCGTCATATTTTTCATTTTTACTGCCATGTCAAAACTCTCCTGCTCCCCGCGCAGCCCATGCGCCGCTCTGGCGGCATCGTTTTGCTGCACGGGTCTGTGCATAAAAGAAAGACACACTTACATGTGTCTCTCTTTTATCAATCAATTGATCAATGTCATACAATTCTCAGATTAGCACTGCTCAACCAGCTTCTTCAATGCTGCAAGTGCCTCGTCAGGAAGCTTGTCATAGCCTTCCTTCTTGGTTGCGAAGCCTTCCACTGCATCTACACGGTTCTGCATTGCTGACTTCAATGCTGCCACGTACTCAGCGTTGTTCATATCCGGCTTGAACGCGTCGCTTGTCTTTCCAGACCAGTCATACATAATCTCGATATCGTCGAAGTTGCCCCACTTCTCGAAAGTTGCCTTTCCTTCCACGATCGTCTCGAGGATGCCCAGTGTGTCAGCCGGTTTTACCTTTGTGCCCATGAAATCGCCTGTGTTGACGATATAGCATGCAACATCCTTCTCCTCAACGAGTTTCTTGAACTTCTCGTAGTCGTTTACGAGCGGATAGGTTCTGAACGGATTTGCGTAGGGAACAATTCTCAGTGCGTTCAGGTCTGTGCCTGCCGCAACACGCTCTGCTGTGGATGTCTTGGTTGCGAGTGTAGCACCCATGACAGACGCGAGCGCAGCGCCCTTTAATTTTACTACAGGCGGAATTGTCGGATCCTTCATAATCCAGAAGATTGCGTTTACGGGAGCGTCAATCTTATCCACGCGGTTCGGTGACCACAGTTTGGACTTGATCGCACGGCCGTTGCCGTTTCTGATATCCTCTGTCACGAGCTGAATCTTGCCGTCCTCATCCATGGTAGCGGAGCAGTTCTGTGCTGACAGCAAGTACTCATTGTCAGGACATCCTGTCGGATAATCCGCCGTCTTGTCGAAATATGTAGGCTCAAGTGCGATCGATGCGCAGGAATCTGTATTGATGATAAACGCATCGTCGTGAAGAACCTTGATGCCGCCAAATGCGTCATACTTGCCGCCATGCTTTGCATGTGTCAGCGTGGACTTTCCAGAGCCTGACAGTCCGTATACGGATGCAACGAACTTCTTGCCGCCCTCGAGAGAGTACTCCTTCTGTCCGCCGTGGCAGGAAGCGTAGCCGTTTCTGTTTGCGAGCGCCCACGCCATTGTCAGCGTGCCCTTCTTGTGCTCGCCGAAGTACTTCATGCCAAGGATTGCAGCGCAGTTCTGGTTCGTGTCAAAGTAGCAGAGTGTCAGAGGATCGCTCAGGCAGCTGTAGTCAACATCCGGTGCCTCGTGCGGTGCCCACTGCGGATCAGAGAAGATGTAGATATCCGGCTCATTGCCGTCTCCGACCGGCTTGGAGTTCTTGTACATTTTCACATACTCGTCAGACATATACTGGAAGTTAATCATCCAGTTGTAAAGAAGGTTCTCCTCTCCTTCCGGAATCAGAAGATGTGCTTTCACCATGAACTCAGGGTCAAGACCTACAAAGCACTCTGCATGGTACATGGTCTTCCAGCGCGTCTCATACACAGCGTCCATGACAACCTTGTCAAGCTTTGTCTGGTCTACGCCCGGCTCACCCTTGATGCGGCGTGCAGCTGCGTAGCGGCCTGTAACTGCGCCGTCGTTGAACAGCAGAACCCTTGCATCCTTCTCAAGACCGAATGTCTCTCCATCCTTAATCTTCATATCGGTTACAATGGTGCCCGGCGAGTTCTTTGCTAACTCATACGCTTCCTTCAAAGTGTTTACCTTCACAACATTGTTTCCGTAAAAAGCGGCCTCAATGATAGAACGTGTCTTTGAAAATCCTACCTTTCCAGCACCAATCTCGGAAATGGGATAATACGCTTTCGTTGACATATTAAGATCCTCCTTAAGATAATAAATTTTATTTTTTATTTCAAACCGCCGCGACAAAACTGCACTGTCTGAAACGGTTCTAAATCAAATGCTGCGAGGACTTGCCTCAACAATATGATTATCTCAAAACCTTTGATAAAAGTCAATAAAATTAACATAAACTTCACAAATAACTTGTAACTTCCCTCTTTACACCGCGCGCGTGGCTTTTCGCAGCAGTTCAAGCTCCGCGCCCTCAAAATACGGCGCAAGCTTCTCGTACACCTTCTCGTGGTATGCGTTCAGCTTTCGGATGTCGGACGGCTCCATGTACTGCGTGTCGATCGCATCCAGGTCAATCGGCACGTAAGTCAGATGGCGGAAGCCCATGAACTGGCCGTACTCGTTCTTGTCCTCATTCACAATCTCGACAATATTTTCCGTCCGGATGCCGTGGCTGTCCTGCACGTACATGCCCGGCTCGTCCGAGACAATCATGCCCTCCTCGAGTTTCGTTTCCGGCCTCTCGGGTCTGTACTGCCAGCTCAGGCCGTGCGGTCCCTCGTGTACGTTGAGTATATAGCCGACTCCGTGGCCAGTCCCGTGTTTGTAGTCAAGCCCGCACTCCCACAGCGGCCCGCGTGCCAGGATGTCCAGGTTGCGCCCCGTACAGCCCTGCAGAAATTTCGCGTCCGCCAGCCGCAGCATGGCACACGCAACTTTTGTAAAGTGCAGTTTCATCTCGTCCGTGATGGCGCCCAGCGCAATCGTTCTGGTCACGTCCGTCGTGCCGCCCTCGTATTGTCCGCCTGAGTCAACCAGATAGAGTCCCTCTGCCTCAATGCTGCTAAAGTGCTCCTGCGTCGCGCTGTAGTGCGCCATTGCCGCGTTTGCCTGATACGCGCTAATGGTCGGAAATGACAAGTCCAGAAAGCCCGGAATCTCCGCGCGCATCCCGTCAAGTTTTGCCGCCACACTCAGCTCGTCCATCGGGATTTTCCCGGCATTTTCCTTCATCCAAAACAGGAATCTGGTCAGCACTGCGCTGTCTTTTACATAGCACTCCCTGATGTGCGCAAGCTCTACTGGATTCTTGACTGCCTTGAGAAGCTCCGTCGGATTTTTCTTGTCGACAAGCTCTGTGCCCCTGTGCTGCGCGCGCGCCTGCACCCGCTTGTAGAGCATGTAGCTGAGATCCCCGCTAGAACACCACACCTTTCCTCTGATCTCACAGTTTTCAAGAAAATCCGCCACAGCGCCATAGTCCTCACAGGTGACGCCGCTCTGCGCAAAGTGCTGCTCTGCTTCCCTGGTCAGCGCATCCGCCTGGATAAATAGGACTGCTGACTCCTTCGAGACAAATGTGTAGGACAGCGCGACCGGATTGCAGTCCACATCATTTGCACGGATGTTGTAGAGCCACATAATGTCGTCGAGCTTTGCGATCAGCAAATGCTCCGCGCCCTCCTCATCCATCTTCTCCCGCACTTTTGCAAGCTTCTCCTGCACGCTCATGCCGCAGTTCTCACCGGACACGAGCCACACCTTGCTCACGGGCATCGCGGGTCTGTCCTGCCAGAGCGGTGCCGCGATATCTCTGTCGTAGGAAAATGTGACAGACTTCCCCTCAAACGCTTTCTCAAGCTCCCTGCCAAAGGAGGCGTCCACAACCCTGCCGTCAAAACCGATCGTCTGGCCTTCTGTGACATTTTTTTCCAGGTACTCCTTGATGGTCGGCACATTCTCCTCCGCCATCTTATACAGCGTGATCCCCGAACCCGCAAGCTCGCTCTGTGCCTGCACAAAATACCGTCCGTCCGTCCACAGCCCCGCCTCCTTGTCGCTCACGACAAGCGTTCCGGCCGATCCGGTGAAGCCGGACAGGAACTGCCTCATTTTAAAGTACGCGTTTACATACTCGGAATTGTGATAGTCGGCTGTCGGCACGATATAATAGTCAATCCCCGCCTCCCTGAGCAGCCCGCGCAACTCTGCAATCCTCTGTTTTTCTACACTTCCCATTGTTACCTCCATATACTTCTGTTACTCAATCCCCGCCAGATATTTCCTCTGTGCCTTCATCAGAACCATTCCATAGCCAATCATCACGGCGACCAGCGCAAGCCGCATCGCGGTCTCAGCCAGCGGATACGTGACAAAAAGCCCGAGCGCTCCCACCAGCCCTGACACCAGCAGCACAATTCCCACCGCCAGCGTGCGCGGGAAGGTAAACCGGATAAATCCATCCGGATCCTTCGCCCTGCTGATCGGGAAGCTCCTGCCGACAAGCATCGCCGGAATCTTGTTCGTCGACCGCATCTGCACCGCCCAATAAATCACATAGATTCCGCACGCCATAATGATCAGATCCAGTATCATGCCAAAGCTCATATGTATCCCCTCTCCACACTATATCCCGAGGAATTTCAAAACGACATCCCGCATCTCTTCCTTGTCGCACACCGTGTCGTGCAGCACCGGCGCGGTGCGGATTTCCTCGATCGCCCGCGGAACCGCGATGTTGGCAAGCCTAGACAGCTCATCCACCAGCGCAAAGTCAGTCATTGCATCGTACTTTGCGTCGATCGCGTTCATCACGCTTCTTGTAAATTTGAACGGGCTTGCAGTCGACGCCAGCACAACCTTGGTGTAGTCTCCCGTCTCTTTTTGATATTTGCCGCACACACACGCAGCCACTGCAGTGTGCGTGTCAATCACATAACCAGTCTTTTCGTAGAGCGCCTTAATTGTATTGGCAGTCTCCTGCTCCGACGCATAATTTCCATAGAAATCCTTCATCTGCGCCCGCATGTCATCCGTGATCGCATATCTGCCGGTCTCGGACAGGTCACGCATGAACGCGGCGTTTTTCTCCGCATCCGCGCCCGCGGACAGATATATCAGCCGCTCTAAATTGCTCGAAATCAATATGTCCATGGACGGGGAACTCGTGAGCACAAACTCCCTGTTCCTGTCATAGACGCCCGTCTCAAAGAACTCGCAGAGCACCTTGTTTTCGTTGGATGCGCAGATGAACTTCGCGATGGGGATTCCCATCTGTTTCGCAAAATAGGCCGCCAGAATATTGCCGAAATTTCCCGTGGGAACAACCACGTTAATCTGTTCTCCCCGCTCAATTTTTCCCTCTTTTAAGAGCTGTGCGCAGGCGTACACATAGTAGACCACCTGCGGGACAAGCCTTCCTATATTGATGGAGTTTGCGGAGGAAAACTGGAATCCGGCTTTATCCATGACCGCAGCCAGCTCCCTGTCGCCAAACAGCTGTTTTACGCCCGTCTGCGCATCGTCAAAATTGCCCGTGATGCCCACCACGAATGTGTTGTCCCCCTTCTGGGTGACCATCTGCTTCTCCTGGATCGGGCTCACGCCGTTCTTGGGGTAAAACACAATGATCCGCGTGCCTTTTACATCCGCAAAACCTGCGAGCGCCGCCTTGCCTGTGTCACCGCTCGTGGCTGTCAGAATCACGATCTCATTGTTCACGTGATTCTTTCTCGCCGATGTGGTCAAAAGGTGCGGCAGGATCGAGAGCGCCATATCCTTAAATGCAATGGTCGCCCCGTGAAAGAGCTCCAGATAATATGTACCATCCGCCTCCACAAGCGGTGCGATCACTTCCGTGTCAAACTTGCTGTCATATGCCTTGGCGATGCATTCTTTGAGTTCCGCCTCCGTAAAATCCGTGAAAAACAGCTTCATGACCTCGTACGCGGTCTCCTGATAAGTCATGCCAGCCAGCTCCTCTAAGCTTTTCTCAAGCCTTGGCACCGTCTCGGGAACATACAGTCCGCCGTCGTTTGCAAGCCCCTTTAAGATTGCCTGTGAGGCCGTCACCGCCTCGCTGCTATTTCTTGTACTTCTGTAAAATAAATCCATTTCACTTTCTCCTCTTTTTTTCTGCTATAAAATTTCAAGTTCGCTCACTCTGAATTATGTGCTGTTTATGCCCATCCGCGCGGCTGCCCTGCCATTCGACATTATAGCATATGGTCCCGGCAGCTGCAAGCGGCTCTGACTGCCGCTCAGGGCTTTGCAAGCCCCATCTCCTGCACGCGTTCATAAACCTTCTCAAAGATATACTTGTACTTCGGATTATTCTGAACAACCTGCATAAATATATCTTCCCTGAATACAAGATTTGTGTATCCGATATACTGATGTGCCAGCTCCCGCAGCGTCTCTTTCGTGTTGAACATCTGGCTGAGGGTATCCCGCGCATCGTGCGAAAAATAATCCGCCACAAGCGCGCAGTTAAAGTCAAACAAGGGCGCCAGCCGCTCAATCCTGCCGGTTTTATTGTTCATCATAAACCCGTAGTTCTGCGTATGCCTGTCCGTATTTACGATGATGTAATCCAGCACCGGAATGCTGGCAAACTCCGCCCCCCAGGTCTGCAGGCAGTACTCTCTGTACTGGAAACCGCGCCGCCTGCAGTAATCCATAATCTCGCACGCCTCCATAAAGGAGTACTCCTCCCCGACAAAATTTTTGCAGACAGAGACATGGCCCATGCCGTCCATCATGTTCTTGTCGTCCCCGACGTACTCGACGCACTCGATCGCATTCTCAAAACAGCTCAGAATCTCGGATGCAAGAATTTCCATCCGGGTGTTCACGCAGTCGGTTGTCTTGTCGGATTTGAGCAGATACAGCGAGTCTCCCATGCGGACCCAGCCCTTTCGGAACAGCCCCTTTGTCGTCAGCTCCGGGCAGATAGCACTTGTCGTGATGGTGGGGCTGTACCCCCCCAGCGACAGATCCACGATATCCTTGAGTTTATTTTTTCGGATATTGATGTCCTCCCAGCGCGCCTCCTCGCCTTCCTCCTGAACCCAGTAGCTGTCCTGGATCGACACTCCCTTGCACTTGATGCAGATATTGACCCGGTTGTCGACCGTGTCAATCTGCGGTATCTGAAATGCGGCATAGATCTTCTTGGCATTGTCCCTGGACATTGACAGCATCCTGCTGCTCAGATAACTTTTCACGGCCTGAACATTTCCCAGGATGTCCTTCATGGCCGCAGATTTCTTAATATTTGACCGCAGGTAAAACGGAAGCAGCTCCTCATGGATGACCTCCACCGTGAAATCCTGCAGATCAAAATATAATATTTGGGTATTTTCCAACATTAGATACATAACAACTCACCATTTATCTTTCAAAATTGTGTTTCTCGTATTCCGATTATCTTTTAGTATAGCACAAAACAAATCATCACTCAATATTTTATCGCGAATAAAAATCATGTCCGCCGTAGGAGAACAGATAGGTGAGATTGTTGTCAAACCACTCTGCATTTTCCGGCGCCGTGTACTTCCTCGCCATGAAAAACAGCGCGCCGCCTGACACGTCCTCCCCTCTCAGGGCGCTGTAGACGACCTCCCGCGTCTCCTCCGACACAGTGACCTGGTTGATAAAGCCGTTAGACACTGGCGAGAACTGTGTCACATTCTTCGCCTTCTGATATACCACGTCCGTCACATTGTCTGGAAATCTCCTGCTCCTGACGCGGTTGATCACGACGTTTGCGACCAGAAGTTTCCCTGTCCTGCCTTCTCCTCCCGCTTCCGCCTCCACGATTCGCATCAGGGTGTCCACATCCTGCGCTGTGACCTCAATACAGAAACGCTGCCTCATGGTCTCGTAGGAGATCACGCGCTCGAGCGATTCAACATGCTCGAGTGCAACCTGCTGCGTCGTCACTGCCGCCGTTATGGTCTTCTGGCTTTCAGCGCTCCCCGCCTGCACATCATACTGCTTTGAGAAAATCAGCAGCCCCGTGCATATCGTGTATGCAATGAATAAAAGGATATTGCTTTTTGAGTACATAATCAACTGTTCGTTCCTTTCTTATCTAAAACACGCTCAAACTATGTCCTGTTCTCTCCGATATCGTTCTATACATTTCAAATTTTACCTTTTAATAGTCTATTCGCTTGTCCTGCAAAAAATACTAAAAACTTTCTAAATTAAGAATCAGTCATACAGTCCGCGTTGAGATTGTGCTATAATCTTTAGGAAACTGACATCGCGCGCCCGCACCGCTGCAGGGCGCGTGAACTTGAAGGGAGAACAACCATGCTGCAGGCTGCCATATGCGACGACGAACCATTTTACCAGGAGAAAATACAGTCCGTCCTGAGACAGTATCTTCAAACGCACCATCTGGAATGTGAAATCCACCTCTTCTCGTCAGGAGAAGAATTTTTATCCCGGCCAAAGAACCGCGTAAACTATGACATTGTCTTTATGGACATCAGCATGAAGGAGCTCGACGGAATCCAGACCGCCGCGCAGATCCGCGCGTTTCACAGCGAGACCTTCCTGGTGTTTGTGACCGCCTTCATCGACTATGCGCTTGAGGGATACAAGGTCAATGCCGTGCGCTATGTCATGAAGGACACGCTGGACACTGCCATTCCGGAGTGCATGGACGCGATTCTGCAGAAGATGCAGCTGGCACAGGTTTCCTTCTCTTTTCTGGACGGGGAAAAGACACTGTACACCGACAACATACTATATATAGAAAGCAGAAAGCACAAATCCTTTTTCCACTACATGCAGGCCGCCTCAGAATCCGGCATTGTGATCCTTCCGATATATGAGAAGCTCGACTGCATTGAGCAGGCTCTGACGGGACATGGCTTTCTGCGGATTCACAAGAGTTATCTTGTCAACATGAGACACATCCGCAGAATCAGCGGCTACACGGCGCTCCTCGACACCGGCGAAGAACTTCCTGTGCCGCGCCTGCGGTATCAGGCTGTCCGGGAACAGTTTGTGGCATACAAAGGAATTATGTGAAAAGAAAGAGGTGAAGCATCCGATGGAGAATTTATTGAGATGTCTCGTGCTGTGCCTGATACATGGAACCAGCTGCCAGCTGTTTTTTGAGACCATAGTACCCCGGCGGAGCTGGAAAAACCGCTGGGTCAGACATACGGCAATCCCGGCATTTGCCGCGGGCGGGCTTATCATTTCCCTCACCCCGGTTCCGCCCTATTTCCTGCAGCCTGTCCGTCTCGTCCTCATCCTGGCGATCGTCGCACAGATTTATTTTCAGGTACGCATCACCCGGAATCTGATGCTGTCTGTCGTATTCTGCGCCGTTTACTGGGGCATTTCCACTGCCGTTATATCCATATTTTACTTGTTTCTCGACTTTGCACAGACAGACGCGTCCGCTCAGGCGCTTGAAAACCTGACGGAAGCCTTCGTTCTGGCTCTCATGACAGCGTTTCACTGCCACTACAAAAGCCGCCTGCGCGGACTTGTAAGATCTCCCGAAAACAGGCTTGGCGCGCTTCCTCTCCTGTGTCTGATCACCCTTGTGGCATTCAACACGCTCTCCACGGAGCATACGACCGCAAACAGATACGCCATTTTTGTCACTGTCTTTGGACTTGCAATTCTGGGCATCTTTCTCTTTTATCTGGTCATGCAGATCCTTGAGAAGGAGGAGACGCTGCGCAGGCTGCAGCTTGGCGCGGAGCGCACGCGCAGCCAGATGGAGCTGTATCATGTCATGCAGAAGCACTATGAACAGCAGCGGCGCTTCCTGCACGACTACAAGAACCAGCTCAACTGTGTCCAGGGCCTGATCGAATGCGGGCAAACCCAGGAGGCATGCGCGTACATCACCCGGATGACCGGAACACTGCGGACGCAGTTTGGCGATATCAACACCAATCACGCGGTTGTAAACATTATCCTAAAACAGAAATATCAGACGGCGCGCGATAAGAATATTCCCATGACATTCGTGATCAACGACTTGTCCGGGCTGACAATGCCCGAGGAACATCTGGTCACACTGCTGGCAAACCTGCTCGACAATGCCCTGGAAGCGTGTGAACGGCTGCGCGCAGAGCAGCCTTCTGCCAGTGTCGTCATCCAGTTTAAGATGGTCCTGGAGGAAAACCAGCTCATCGTGTCTGTCCGCAATCCGGTGAGCAGGCCTGTTCCCATCAAAAACAACACGGTTGTCACCAGCAAAAATGATTCCGCCCACCATGGAATCGGCCTGTCCAACGTCGACTTTGTCGTCCGTACGCACAACGGAACAAGCGTTTTGAAGTGTACAGACGGATGGTTTTCTTTTTCTGCAGTATTTCCTTAAACAGGTGTCTTCTACCGCCTTTTTTTGCCCGCGCGGCGTCGATTCGTGCCGTGCCGGTTGCCATGTCCCTTTCGCAAAAATATAATAAGCATGTAATATATATTACACGTTTTACTACGAAAGGAGACTATCAAAATGATCAATCTAAAAAACACACTCCTCACCCTTCTGCTAAC
>CAMWOK010000048.1 GCA_947175845.1 uncultured Lachnospiraceae bacterium
ACCCGAGCCCGTTGTCAACTTCGAGCAGACGCGCGACGAAACGATAAAGCAAATGGGCTCTATGTCCAAGGATGCATTTTACCATATACAGACTGAGGAGTTTATTCAGTATATGAACTCTGCCATCTCCTCGCATCAGACATGGCTTGGAAACCTCAGAAAAATTGTCGACAGCCAGAATGTCACACCGCTGCAGCTGGATTCCTCAAAGTGTGGTTTCGGACATTTTTACTATGCGATCACACCTGATATTCCCGGCGTACTGCCTATCTGGGAGGATCTGGGCGGCAAACACAAACGTTTTCATACATATGGCCGCACTGTCATAGAAGCAATCAACAACAGGGAATATGGACGGGCAAGACAGATCTACAACGAAGCCGCTAACTATTCCAATGAACTCATCTCTGATATGAGAAAAATCGTTGAGCTGGCTAAGGCTTAGCAATGCGATTTTCCCGGATTTCTGACAGCAGGGCTGCACCGTCAATGTGTAGTCCTGTTCGTTTTCCGCTTAAAAACTGTCATACATGTGATATTTGGGGGACTATCTTACAATGATCTTAGAGGGGGAACTATCAAATGAAAAGTATTCGAACCAAAATTACATTATGCCTCATCCTTACTGTTCTGATAGGACAGATCGCATCCGGAATCGCCAGCATTATACCCAACTACATCAGCACCATGTCCACTGTGGATCAGATGATGAGCACGACAGCTGTTCTGGCGGCTGAGCGCGTCGAGCAGGAACTGACCGCTTACAAGAACGCCGTCATGGACGCAGGCTGCATCTCGCAGCTGTCCGATCCCGGCGTGCCGGTGGACAAAAAGCAGAGTATTATCGACGAGCGCGCCGCAATGCATGAGTTTCAGCGCGGAAATATCATCGGCATGAACGGTATCAGTATCTTTGACGGAAAAGATTACTCTGACCGCGAATATGTGCAGCAGGCCATGGCGGGTAATATCTTCGTCTCGGAACCACTGATCAGCAAGATTACCGGGGAGCTGTCCATCATGGTTGCCGCGCCGCTTTATGAGGACGGAATCTACGGCTCGTCCATTGTCGGAGTCGTATATTTTGTTCCGCACGAGACCTTTCTCAACGATATCGTATCCTCCATTCAGATCGGTGAGAACAGCAGGGCTTACATGATCAACAAATCAGGTGACACGATCGCAGACATCACGCTTGACACCATCACTGTCCAGAATGTGGAAGCGGAGGCGCAAAGCGATCCTGCGCTCACAGAACTGGCCGCGATCCATGCGAGTATGCGTCAGGGCAAAAATGGATTTGGCAGCTACATAAGCGAAGGACACAAGATGTTTGCCGCCTATGCTCCCGTCGCCGATACCAATGGATGGAGCATCGCCGTCACGGCGCCGCAGATAAACTATCTCGCCTCCACGCGCGATGCGATGATCATCAACATCGCCGCAATCCTCCTTTCCATACTGCTCTCTGTCATTGTCGCTCTGGCGCTGGCTGTCAACATCGCCACACCCATGAAAGCCTGCGCAGAGAGAATGAAACTGCTCGTGAAGGGCGATCTGAATACGCCGATGCCCAAAATCAACAGCAAGGATGAGACGGGTATGCTCGCGCGCTCAACAGCTTCCCTGGTCGAGGGATTGAGCACTGTCATCAATGATATCAGCTATCTGCTGAACGAAATGGCAAATCAGAACCTGAACATCCGCACGGAACACGAGGATGTCTATGTTGGCAGCTTTCGGGATATCCTGCTCTCCATGCGCAATATGAAATCGGAGCTGAACAGCGCCATGCGCCAGGTCAATTACTCCGCAGGGCAGGTTGCCGCTGCCAGCAGCCAGCTGTCCGCGAGCGCACAGACCCTCAGCCAGGGCACTACAGAACAGGCCAGCTCCGTGGAGGAGCTCGCGGTGCGGATCAGCGAGATTTCCGCACAGGCCAAAAACACTGCAAACGGGGCGATGGATGTCCGCGGAAAAACGCATCAAACGGGCAAGGAAGTCTCCCTGTGCAACCAGAAAATGCAGGATCTGGTCGAAGCGATGGATAAGATCCAGACCAGCTCCAACGAGATCGAAAAGATCCTCAAGACAATCGATGACATTGCGTTCCAGACCAATATACTGGCTCTGAACGCATCCGTGGAAGCAGCAAGGGCTGGCAGCGCCGGAAAAGGGTTCGCCGTTGTCGCTGAGGAAGTCCGCAGCCTGGCAGGCAAATCTGCGGAGGCTGCCCAGAACACTTCCGTCCTCATTGAAAATTCCACGGAAGCGGTCCATAAGGGCACAAAGATTGTGAAAAATACAGCCGAAATCCTGCTTGGCGTCGTCAACAGCATCCAGTTTATGGTCGATTCGATCGACCAGATCGCCACGGTGTCCAACGAGCAGTCAAACGCTGTCGAACAGGTTTCCCTGGGCATCAATCAGATATCTGATGTCGTGCAGAGCAACAGCGCTACCGCAGAGGAAGGCGCCGCTGCAAGCGAGCAGCTCTCGTCGGAAGCTGCCAGCTTAAAACACCTGGTTAATCAGTTTACCTTGTCATCAAATTAGAAAACGAAGGAGCCAGAGGAATTAGAATCATTCCTCTGGCTCCTTTTTGTCATCCCATGCTGCAGACCCTGTCCGCCATCTGAATCGTGGAGGTTCTGTGGGCAATCATGAGGATCGTGCGCGTTCCCCGCAGGCTCCGCACCGCATCGTTGACCAGCCGCTCCGACTCTCCGTCCAGCGCCGAGGTCGCCTCGTCCAGCAGCAGAATCGGCGCTCCCTTCAGGATGGCGCGCGCGATGGCAATCCGCTGGCGCTGCCCGCCGGAAAGCCTGCTTCCGCGCTCCCCGACCTGCGTGTTATATCCATTTTCAAGCTCCAGTATAAACATGTGTGCGTTTGCAACCTTCGCCGCCTCCACAATCTCATCCACCGACGCGTCCAGCCTTCCCATGCGGATATTTTCCAGGATGCTTGCCTCAAACAGATACGGCTCCTGCGGCACGTAGGCAAACAGTTCCCGCAGCTGCCTGTTGCTCATGTCCCGCACCGAATTTCCCACGACCGCAATGCTTCCCCGCTCAATCGGATACAGCCCCAGCAGAAGCTTGGATACTGTGGACTTGCCGCACCCCGACGGTCCGGTGAGCGCCACGCACTCCCCGCGCTGTACCGCCATGGAAAACTCCCTGAGCACCGCATTGTCCCCGTAGGAAAAGACGACGCGATCCATCGACACCATCCCGGCAGCGCCAGCGTCCTTGTCCACCCCGGAGTGCTCCTTCTGATCATACCAGTTTTTGTCCTCCCGTCTTTCCTCCAGCAGATCAAAGATATTCTGCGCGTAGGCCAGATACGCCACAAGCTCCGGGATATACCGGTTCATCTGCAGAAACTGTGCAGAAAAACTTCCATACAGCGTGTAGATCGCCGCAAGCGCGCCGAGCGTGGTGTACCCTCTCTGCACAAAAAGGACGCCGAGCGCCAGAAACACGAGCGCGCAGAGCAGGTCAAAGCCTCTGCTTGCACTCTCAAGCCCCGCCGAGAGCAAAATCCTGTGGTTGGACCTTGCGGCGAACATCTTGCTATGCTTTATGTATTCCTCCACCGTTTCCCTGCCGTGCGCGAACATCCGCACCTGCTCCATTCCCTGCAGAAGGTCCGAGAGGCGTCTGGTCATGCCGCTGTTTATCCCGGACAGCGCGCGGCTGACCCGGCGCAGCGGCTCTGCCAGCAGCATGTTCAACGCAAGCATCAGCACATTGACGCCCACGAGACACAGCGTCAGATGCGGGCTGAGCACCAGCATCGGAACCAGGTACACCACCACCTCAAGAAACGGCATAATCATCCGCCGGAACCGGGAACCATAGATATCGCCCATGCGCCCCAGATCGTAGGAAACCTTCGACAGAATCTCACCGCTGTGGTGCTTCTCATAGTACGCATACGGCAAATCCATCTCCAGATTCAATATCCTTTCATAGAGAACGCCGTACACGCGCTTTGCCTCCACATTGTAGACCACCGCCGACTTGCGGTAGACGAGCAGCGAGACAACTCCAGCCGCCACAATGCCCGGTATCGTTACAAAAAGCCTGCGGCTGTCCCCCGACTGCGCGATATCCACCATCCCCTTCATGAGCAGGGAGCTGAGCACGGAAAACATCGCCATGCCGACACTCATGCCAAGTATGGCCCCGTAATACAAAAAGCGCCGCCTCCCCATCACACGCATCGTTCTACAGAATAGTTTCCAGGTACTGTTCATACGTTCCCACCTCCACAATCTTCCTGTTCTTCACCTCAAAAATCCAGTCCGCATCCTGTATCGTTGACAGGCGGTGCGCAATGGTAAGACATGTGCGCCCTTTCCGCACCCGCGCGATCGCCCGCTGTATCTCCTTCTCCGTGCCCTCGTCGATGGCGGATGTCGGCTCGTCCAGCAGCAGAATCGGCGCATCCTTCAATATCGCCCGCGCGATTGCGATGCGCTGGCGCTGCCCCCCGGAGAGCATCGCCCCGCGCTCTCCCACCACCGTCTGGTACTTCATCGGAAGACTCTCGATAAAGTCATGGATTTCCGCCTGTCTGCACGCCTCGACAATCTCCTCCCAGGAGGCGTCCCAGCGCCCGTATCGGATATTCTCCTCTATGGTTGCCGGAAACAGAAAGACATTCTGTGACACCAGGGCAAACTGCGCCCGCGCCCGCTCCACATCCCAGTCCGAAAAACGCCTTCCATACAGCCGGTACTCTCCCTGCTGCGCGCCGTAAAATCCGCACAGCAGATGAAAAATCGTGCTCTTTCCACCGCCCGACTCGCCCACAAACGCAACATTTTCCCCTCTGCGCACCTCCAGATCCACGTTGTCCAGAACGGTCTGCGCACCGCTGTAGCCAAACGTCAGATGGTCAAAGGCGAGCACGATCTCCTCGTCTATAGGCTCCCCGGCGTTCCCTGTGGACTCCTCTGCGCCCTGCAGAATCTCCTCCACGCGCTGTATGCTGACGAGGCTCCCCGCGGCATCCACCATGCCAAACGGAAGTCCCATAAAGGCTTCGACCAGCCTGACCAGAACCAGGATAAACGCCATCAGCTCCCCGATGCTCATACGCCCTTCCAGGACGAGCACCACCGCGTACACCGCGCATAAAATATTGGGAATCCACTGGATGAGCTTCTTGATAAGCACTGCCAGGTTGGAGATCCTGGCGCGTTTTTCCTCGTTGTCTACCAGGTCAAGCGTTGCGGCGTGCATTTTCTCCTGAAAATATTCCTCAAGCCCAAAGCTGCGCACAATCAAAATCCCGCTGAGCGCATCCTGCGCAATCCCTGTGATGGCATCGGACTTTTCGCGGTACGTCATCGTCAGCCTGCGGACTTTTTGAACCAGCCGGTTGGCGATCCAAAGGACAAGCGGATAGCACACCAGCACCAGAACAAACAGGCTGGCATTGAGCCGCCTCACATAGCCCGCATAGATGAGGACAGCCACGGCGTCTGTGATAAGCATCACAAACGTCTCGTTTAAAAAGCGCTCCGCCTCATTTAAGTCCGCATTGACCTTGTTGATGACAGACGCGCAGTTGTGCTCGTCAAAGTACCGGTACTCCATACGATACAGCTTTTCTGCCACCTGCTGCCTGCAGCGCATGGAGACAAGCACGCCGTATTTTCCGTTCACAGCGGACGCTGCAAACGCCGCCGCAAACCCCAGAACAGTCAGCGCTGCAAACTCACCGAGAAACCTGCCAAACTCAATGTGCTCCCCGGCAAGCATCTGATCTATGACCGTGCTGATCACCTCATTGCCCCGCACCACCGCGAAGTTGAGCAGGCTTGCAAGCAGTATGCCGCAGACTGGCATGTACCCATAATGAAGCATCTGCCGCAAAAAATAGTTCGTTTTGAAAATTGTTTTTCTCATCCTAAACCCCCCTTTGTAGCTTCCAGTATATCTCAAAAAATCATAATTTTCTTTCAAATGAATGCGTAAATGCTTTTCATTTTTACGGTTTGATGCTATACTGTGTATTATATTGACCTGATTGTAACAGAGAGGAGGAAACTGCGATGCCATCGCCGCTGCCTGCAAACGTCAGTTTTTATATCACAAAACGGGAGATGAATTCCGACTATGCGATGCCTACGCTCGAGGCCGCCAGCAGCCACTATGAATTAGGCTACATGCTTTCCGGGGACAGACTGACTATCACGCCGGACTGTTCCTATGCACTGCACGCCGGTTCAGTCGGCACCATGCCTCCCTTTATCTACCACAGGACGCTTCCGCTCTCGGGCGCACCCTACAACAACTACCTGATAAAGTTCACCCCGGATTTTGTCAGGCCGCTCACAGATTCTTTTGGGCCTCATATCCTGGACGAACTTTTCTCCCAGCTGGCAAACCATTTCACCGAGAAGATGCGCGGCAGGATTTTACTGTACTTTGAGGAGCTCTATGAACTGTTTCAGTCGGACTCGCCCTATGATAAGTTTCGGATTCAGTGGATGCTCTGCGACCTGCTGCTCGCAGTCCTGACCAACCGGCTTCCCGCCCAATCCCCGGACGGCAGCGGCGCAAATAGCGGGCCGTTTCTTCACAGGACGCCTCTTACGCCGCCCATCATCGACGCAGTTTATTATATGGAACAACACTATCAGGAAAATCCTTCCCTCGAGACGGTCGCCCTCCTCGCCGGCTACTCTGCCTCCCACTTTTCCAGGCTGTTCCACGCCCAGCTTGGGAAATCCTTCTCCGAGTATTTGACCAGGATACGGATCCGCCACGTGCAGGATCTGCTGCTCAACACGCAAAAATCCGTCACGGAGATCGCCCTTGAGACGGGATATCTCCACACCGGAAATTTGAGCGAACAATTCAGGCAGCAGACAGGCATGACGCCGCTACAGTACCGGAAATCATACACTTATCCAATCATGCCTTCATAACGATCAATCTGTCATATCCGGCCGGTTCGCTGATGGCAGCTGGACATGACCGTTCACGACCGTGCTGCTACCAGTATATTGCAGGTGCAGCAAATCCGGATTAAAAACTCCCAAAGGCTCGATACATGGCCTGACGCCGGAAGAGCTTGCAGTGCAGATGTTCCCTGTCCGAGTCTGCTTAGGCTGTCCAAAATGAACTGTCAAAAAAATGTCACTCAGACGCAGGCTCTGCAGACCTGCATCTGAGTGACGAAATGATTGATCTGCCCAAAAGCCGGCAGACAGACAATCTGAACTCCCCTATCCGATTATCTCCAGATATATCTGATACGCCCGGTACTCGCCCATCTCGACGGGCATCGGAAGCCCTGCTTCCATCAATGCCGAGCCGTAGTAGCACGCCCCCGTCTCTGCATCCCTGTAGCGCGCATTGGGATCGAGTCCATTCAGACGCACATAATTCACAGTCATATTGCCGTGTATCTCCTGCATCACCACATTGAGCAGCACCTGCTCCCTGTCCGGCGACACAAACGCCCACGCCGCGTACGCGTCCGCAAACGGATCTGACAGGCGGTAGTACGCGCCGCTGCAAATCAGATTCTCGTACTTTCTGTAGCGCGCAATCTGCGCCCGGATCTCTTCCTTCTCCTCCGCTGAGAGCTTCTCGGGATTTAGCTCATAGCCGAATGTGCCCGCCATGGCGACCACGCCCCTTGTGCTCAGGCTGACGCTTCTGCCCGTCTGGTGGTTTGGCACCGCAGACACATGCGCGCCGACCACGGAGACCGGATAGAAGAAAGAAGTCCCATACTGGATGCGCAGGCGGTCGATCGCGTCCGTGTTGTCGCTGCACCAGATTTGCGGTGTGTAGTACAGCATTCCCGCGTCAAATCTTCCACCGCCGCCGCTGCAGCCCTCGATCAGCATGTCCGGGTAGCGCTGCATCAGGCGCTCGAGGAACTCATACACGCCGATCATGTAGTCGTACGTCACCTTTCCCTGCACAGTTTCTGCGGAATAGATGTCCGTGAGGCTCCGGTTCATGTCCCACTTCACATACGAGATATCCCCCTGGTCAAGTACCGCACAGATCGCACCAAAAATGTAATCTCTGACATCCTTTCTCGAAAAATCAAGAACCAGCTGGTTGCGCGCGCGGACCGGCTTTCTCCCGGGAATCTGAATGGCCCACTCCGGATGGCTGCGGTAGATGTCGCTGTCCTCCGACACCATCTCCGGCTCGATCCAGATGCCGAATCTGACACCAATGTCATTAATTCTGCGGACCAGCTCACCCAGCGTACAGCCAAGCTTCCGCTCGTTGACCTGCCAGTCTCCAAGGCCGCTGTTGTCGTCGTCCCGCTTGCCAAACCAGCCGTCGTCCATCACCACCATGTCGATGCCAAGCGCTGCCGCTTCCTCTGCCAGCCGGTAGATCGTCTCCCCGTCAAAGTCAAAATACGCCGCCTCCCAGCTGTTTATCAGCACCGGTCTCGACTGCCGGCTGTATTTTCCGCGGCAGAGATGCTCCCGGATACACTGGTGGTATCTGCGCGACAGCGTGCCGAATCCCTCCGCCGAATAGCACAGAATCGTCTCCGGCAGCGTCAGAGTCTCCCCCTTTTCCAGCGGATAGTGGAACAAATCGCTGTGCAGCCCCATCAGTGCGCGGGTGTGCCCGTACTGGTCCTGCTCCGCCTCGCAGAGAAAGTTTCCGCTGTAGACAAAGACCATGCCATAGCAGCTGCCCGCGTTCTCCGTCGCCTGCCTGTCCGCGAGAATCACCGCCGGATTGTACTGGTGGCTGGAAGTTCCCCTGCGGCTTCCTATCAACTGGCACCCGTGCGCAATCCTGGCCCGCTGAAAGTTCCGCTCCATGGCGTGGCGCCCGCAGAAGCTGATGAAGTCATAGTCCCCGCTCATGAAGTCCAGACATACCGACGCCGCCTTTTCCACGCAGATCGGTTCCGAACCAAGATTGCAGATCTTTGCGCTCCGCGTGATAATGTCACACTCCTCGAGCACGCCGTACAGCAGCCGCACCTGCAGCCCGCCGACTGAATCCTCGAGAAGAATTTCGAGCGTCTGTGCCTCATCGTCAGCCGCATACACAGCAGGAAGTCCTTTCAGTGCATATTTTCCCCTTTTTATCTCATGGCTGACATAGCGCAGGTCACAGTACTCGGAACCGTCCGCATTGCGCACCACAAGGGCGGTGCTGCGGTAGTCGCCCGTCCCCAGGTGCGGATACTCCTGGGGCAGGGCGTCCATGGAGTAGGTTCGATCTTCCCCGGCATCCGCCGGGTTCCCTGAGAAGCCTCTGTCGTAGTAGGTCAGCAGATAGTCCATATTTCCGGATATCCGCGCGCCGTAGTACAGATGCAGCAGGAAGCCCAGCCGGTCCACTTTCATCTGATAAGTCGTGTGTCTTGTATTTATCGTAAATAGTTGATTATCCTCTTGAAATTGAATTGCCATACAAATCTTTCTCCTAATACATTATTTTACCGCGCCGTTCACAACACCGTTCAAAATCTGCTTCTGGCAGACGATATAGAAAATCAGGATCGGAATCAGGGACAGCAGGTAGGATGCAAATGCCAGGTTGTAGTTCGTGCCAAACTGTGTCTGGAAATTCAGCTGTGCAAGCGGCAGCGTATTCTGGTCGGAACCCGCCATGATAACCAGCGGTGTCATGACGTCATTCCAAACAGCCAGCGCGGTCAGAACTGCGACTGTCGCATGCATGGGGCGCATGATCGGGAAAATAATTTTCCAGTAGGTTCTCCATGTGGACGCCCCGTCCACCTTCGCCGCCTCCTCGAGCGCTATCGGAATATTGACCAGATAACCCGCGTACAGCATGATATTCATGGGCATATAAAACACGACATACAGGACGATCACGCCAAACCAGTTTGCCAGCCCCAGCTCCGCCGTCTGCTTTGCCAGCGGCATCATCAGGATTGCGAACGGAACGAACATACCGCTCACGATAAACAGATACACAAAGCTGTAAAATTTGCTGTGTCCCTTGTTTCTGCCGAGCGAATACCCCATGATGGAGTGAATCGCGATGGACAGCGCCACGGTCAGCAGCGTGATCACCAGGCTGTTTTTGAGGGAGTTCCAGAAATCGGTCACGCGCATCGCCTCCCTGAAATTGTCGAGGCTCCACGTTTTGGGAAGAGACAGAATGCCGCCGACGCTGTTGGTCATCTCCGCAGGCTGCTTGAACGCGATAATGATCGTCATGTACAGCGGAAACGCGATGGCGGAAAGTCCGAGAATCAGCACAATCATCGCTGTCCAGTTTGTTTTCCTTTTTATCATATCTTCCTTCATTATAACTGCTCCTCCTTTTTACCCGTAAATTTCATCTGAGCCACAGAAACCGTCACGATTACGATAAAGAATATCACTGCGTTGGCACTCTGGAAACCAAACTGCCCGCCCGACATACCATTGTTGTAAATCAGGTAAGAGATGGACTCTGTGCTCTGTGCAGGGCCGCCCTTGGTCAGCGCCATAATCTGGTCAAACACCATCAGGAAATTCTTCACGCTCAGCACCATATTAATTGAGAAGAACGGAATAATCAGCGGGAAGGTCAGATAGCGGAACTGCTTCCAACCGGTCGCACCGTCCAGTCCGCCCGCCTCGTACACGTCCTCCGGCACCGTCTGCAGACCTGAGATGTAGATGATCGTGTTCATTGCAACCGCCTGCCATGCACAGACAATCATGATGCCAATCCACGCTGAATCCGGGCTGGACAAAATGCTCTTGCTCATGGAGTCAGATCCGACCATAGCGCCCATCGCCGGAAGAATGTATGTAAAAAAGTAGTTGAAAATATAACCCACAACCAGCGCGCCGAGAATGTTTGGCAGGAAGTACGCGCCCCTGAAAAAGCTTTTTGCGCGTATCTTGCTGTTGAGCGCCAGCGCCAGAATCAGGCTGATCACATTCACCACAACCGTCGTCACAACGGCGAGCTTAAAGGTGAACAGGTAAGATTTTCCAACACGCGCGTCAGAAAACAGATCGGCATAGTTGCGAAATCCCACCCAGTCGTATGTGCCAAATCCCTTGAAGTTTGTGAAGCTGTATATCACGCCGCGGATCAGCGGAATCGTGTTGAAGCAGACAAACAGCGCCAGTATTGGAATTGTAATCAGTAAAAAAGTCGTTTTTCTCTCATTTTTCATATTCCCACACCCTCCTAATTTCCATGCGTCTTTTCGTATTCCTGCACCATGCGGATGATATCCCTGTTGTAGCGCAGCCAGTCGGTGTCAAATTTCTGCAAAAATGCGTCCACATCCTTCTGCAGCAGGAATGTCTGAATCTGTGCGTCCACTGCCATCTCAGACGGGTAATAGTGATCCTGATAGTCGGTCATCCGTCCCTCTGCGATGTGCTGGTTCATGCCGTCCAGCATGGGAGACAGGGTGAAATCGCCCTCCTTGCACGGAATTGAGATCTGTTCTCCGATGTACTGCTGGAGATTCTCCTCCGCAAGCAAAAAGTCCAGCACCTCATAAGCCGCTTCCTTGTTCTTGCAGTCCGCCATCACACAAAACTGAAGGTCGATTCCGGAGTTCAGCGTATTTGCCTGCGCGTCATCGTTTGCCGGCATCACGAACGAATCAATATTCAGGTCCGGGTTCACCGACAATATCTGCGGAATCGCGTAGCTTCCGATGGGGTACATTGCCGCCTCCCCCCGCGCAAACGCGGTACATGCGTCGTTGTATCCGTATGCGAACGGGTCGTCCACCGCATACTGCAGCATATCCAGATATTTCTCTGACACCTCCCTGTACTCCTCGGCAAACGTGGTCTCAGACCGGTTTACCTGCTTTGTCACATCCGCGGGCGCGAGGCTGACCGCCATGGCGTTCCACGGTGCAAGGCAGGTCCAGGTGTCCTTGAATCCAAAGTAAAAAGGCAGGATGCCCTCTGACTGGATCTCCTCACACAGCGCTGTAAACTCTGTCCAGGTCTGCGGAATCTCCCATCCGTGTTGAGCAAACATGTCCCTGTTGTAGAGCACGCCGGCTGCATTTGCCACATAGGGAACCGCGTATGTGCCCTCTGTCGGAACCAGTTCCAGCGCCTCGTCGATATCCCTGTACGCCTGTTTGATCTGCTGCAGCCCCGCATAGTCGGAAACGTCCGCCAGAATCTCGGCATCCACAAAGTATGAGTAGTTGATATCCCCTCCGATTCCGATAATGTCAGGATAGTCCTCGCGGATAAACCTCGTTTTTAATATTGTCATCGCGTCGTTTGGAGAACTGATTTTCAACTGAATATCGTCGTGCGTCGCGTTGAACTGCTCTTCCAGCGTCTTGAAATAAGCCGCCGCTTCCGGTTTGTACTGGACGATCTCAATCTCTGTCTTGTCGCTGCCATTGGAAGCCCCGCATCCCTGAATGCCTGCTGCCGCCGCCACACAGCATAATGATATGCCTAAGTGCCCTATTGCTTTTCCTTTCATATAAATTTCTCCTTTCTTTTTGATACATTTATGATAACATGCCATTATGCTATCGGTAAATGGCACTATTCCGCCACTTTTATACCTTAATGCTGTTTTATGGAAATTAACTTGAAGTCAGGTTGCATTTTGGTATATACTGTTTTTATAGTCCGTTGCTGGCAATTGTATATTGTGTACATAGAACGCTGCCCGCAGGGGACATTCTGTACAATATTTTTTATCGCATGTACCGCAAAACGATCACAAAGACTGTCACATTTCACCTGGATTGCTCTGCAGGAACTGCAAATTGCACAATCAGTGAACGCATATGTTCTTTCCTTATTCATTTACACACACACAAGGGAGCATGATATTATGAGCGAAGTGATCTTTTCTGTCTTTCCAAGCGAAAATTTTATTGATTTGGGCCTGTACCAGTTTGGCTGGGAGAAGTGCGACCCGTCTCACTCGTTTGGTCCTGCCGCAAGAAAGCACTATCTCTTTCACTACTGCATCTCCGGCACCGGCATTTTATATGGAAACAACGCCCGGGGCGAGTCCGTTGCGTACTCCATAAGGAGCGGCCAGGGGTTCATGTGCTTTCCAAACCAGATCAACATGTATATTGCCGATCATGAGATTCCGTGGGAGTATGTGTGGATTGAGTTCGACGGGCTCCGCGCGAAGGAGACGATTGAGCTTGCCGGTCTGAGTGTCGACCAGCCCGTCTACAAGGCGCGCTACAAGGATTTGGCGGACGTGATGAAATCAGAGATGCTCTACATCGTCAATCACAAAGGGGAGTCACCCTTTCACCTGATCGGGCACCTCTATCTGTTCATGGACAGCCTTGTCCGCTCGTGCAGCCTGACACAGCTCAACAAGGGAAACGGTCTGCGCGACTTCTATATCAAAGAGGCGCTCTCCTTCATCGAACAGAATTTTCAGAATGCGATCTCGGTGGAGGATATCGCGGCCTCCTGCGGCTTAAACCGGAGCTACTTCGGAAAAATTTTTCATGAAAATATGGGGAAATCCCCCCAGGAATTTTTGATTTCCTACCGCATGAAAAAAGCTGCTGAACTGCTGAAGCTCACCAGCTTATCCGTCTCTGACATCGGCAATGCGGTCGGGTATCCGAACCAGCTGCACTTTTCGCGCGCCTTCAAAAATGTGTACAGCGTCTCCCCGAGACAGTGGCGCTACGAGAACAATCCGGTTTTGGCGGAGTAGGAAAAAACACACGCAAAGGAGAAATACTACCATGATACGTTTAGAGACAATCGGACCGGAGAACTGGCGAATGGGACTCCATGTGTCCGCATCACAGAAATTCTTTGTGGCTGACGATATGAGACTTCTGGCAAGAGCCTACGCATACCGCGAACACAGAAGCTGTGCCCTGCTCACCTATGCGGATGCAGTTGCTGTGGGAATGGCTCTGTACCATGACTGCGAGGCGTTAAACGCCTATGATTTCAGCCAGATTTTTATAGATGAACGGTATCAGGGCCAGGGATACGGCACCGCTGCCGCAGCGCAAATCCT
>CAMWOK010000049.1 GCA_947175845.1 uncultured Lachnospiraceae bacterium
GGCAATGGATATATTTCTTTAGATGCTGACTATGACCAGAATTATGGCATGTACAGTGATGGAAAGATGACGATCGAGGATAATGTGGTCGTCGTTGATGGCAAGGAGATAAACAACATCTGGAACGGTCTGCACATGCTCCCTGAATACAATATTGTGAACGTGGAGAGTACTCCTGCCGAACCATAAAAAGAGAAACAGCAAAGGCCCTCGAGGCGTATGTCGTAATAATCAAAAAAGCAGGCTTTTAAGCCTGCTTTTTTGATTCCGTGAATTTTATGAGATAGTATGTAAATGTTTTCTTCTAAGCACTCAACAGCGATAAAATATTTTGTTTACTGCTGTTTGCCTGACTTAACATAGACTGTCCTACCTGTGTCAGAATACTGTTGTTGGAATACCGCACCATCTCATCTGCCATGTCGGTATCACGGATTTTGGATTCTGAATCGGTTGTGTTTTCGACAATATTGTCTAAATTCAAAGAGGTATGTTCAAGACGGTTCTGATATGCGCCGATGCGGCTTCTATTTGCAGAAAGCAACTGCATTATATCCGTAAGAACATCAATGGAATTTGTGGCAAGATCTTCTGTGAGAACACTGACACTGTTGATCTTTAGATTTTTATTGGTAAATGTCGGCATTTTCATAATCACTTTGTTCGTTCCATCTGCATCTGATCCGGCATGTATGGCAAGCTGTTGTGTGGTAATTTGTCCTATCTGGGGACGTACTGGTTTGTACTCATATTCCAACACTCCTGCATCATTTCTTGGTATTGTACTAAAGGTTGAATCGCCGCCATCTGGGTAGTAAAACTGGTTGTTATAAATAATATAAAGTTTTCCTGTTCCCTGTTTGTAGGCACACGAAGTATTAAAGCATCCAATAGGATTTGAGGCTGAATCTTTTACATAACTAATTACATCTATAAGCGATTCACAAATAACTTCTCCCAATGAGCTGCTCCCATTCTGATATTTGTCCCAAATACTATTAAGATCTATCTTTACGAGTGCGTCGTTATTTGAAAAGCTAACACTCTCATGGGAAATCCCTCCTGCAGACTCCTCAGCATTTGCTGATAACCCGGATACAAACCTTATGCTTGCATGCGAGCCACAAGAACAACAAGACCAGTCGAAGCCTTCTCCCTGTAGTTTTGAGATAAATTCAGACTTTGTGTTTGCTGTAAAGTCCGTGAAATCAATCCATGCACAATTGAGGTATTCTCCTGTACTAAGTGCATTAGGACTGTTTTCTATCCAGTCAGGACCAAAAGTTACTCTATCTGTTAACTTATTGCCAGGATATGCTGTTATCCCATCTACACCACCAATACCACCAGAACTAGACGCATATTCAATCTCACTTCCGGCCGATGCGCGAAAATCTTCATCCCCTTTAAAAATATAAACCTCGTTAAATTTGGTAGTATTTATAATTCTGCCAAATTCCTCCACAATGCTATCTATTTCCATCTGAATATAAGCGCGGTCATCTGCGGAATTTGTTCCGTTCGCAGCCTGTACACACAATTCATTCATCCGGTTTGTCATGTCATGCATTTCTGCCATCGCTCCGTCAGCGACCTGGCATAATGATATACCATCTTCAACATTTTCACCTGCCTTGGTAAGACCTCGGATCTGTTTCCGCATTTTTTCTGATATACTCAATCCTGCAGCGTCATCAGCCGCACGATTGATCCGATATCCGCTCGAAAGTTTCTCCGCCGATTTTGAACCCGTTTTTTGAACAATATTTAATTGTCTGTTTGCATTGAATGCTGAAATGTTATGTTGTACTGTCATTATCTGCACACTCCTTAACTTCCTTGTCTGAATGTTGCATGCAACAGGATATTTTTATCCTCGTATTTTGCACCGCACTATAAACGTCCTTATTTATAATGTTTCCCGAAATATTACATGTCAATAATCCTTCTCTTTAACATCACCTCCCACAAAAATTCGAAAAAATTTTCATGCGCCAAAGTCTTACAGAAAACGCAAATACGTTTGCCTTTACTATACGACACAGGTCAACATAAACACTTTTCTATATTATTATATCGGCACAAAATTCAGAGTATTTAGTAAATCGTGTAAATTTTTCAAACAATTTACGCAATTTTTCGTTAATCCAAAAATATTGGCCTGAACATACCTCTTGACGATGGCAAAGCTGCTCTTTTGTATAGAAAAATAAATAAGCTGGCATTGCAACTTCAAATGCCAGCTTATTTATTATGCTCAGCTCTATCTCAGCTTCTTGCAGCACGTCACCGCCAGCGATCCCGGACCGATATGGCAGGATACGCTCAGAGACAGCGGGTCTACCGCCACGATTGGATAGTCGGGAAGCTGCGCGTGCACTTCCTCCCTGAACGCCTGCACTGCCTCCTCATTCTGTGTGTGGGCAAGCGCCAGATAAATCTGATTGTCCGGCGTAAGTCCGCCAAAACGCTTCTCGATATCGCTCTTAATCGCGTTGATCATGATGGATTTTGCCTGCGTCACAGTCCGCGCCTTCGCGAAGGCATCCAGCTTATCGCCCTGAATCTGCAGTACCGGCTTGAGCCGCAGCAGTGTGCCCAGCGCCGCAGCAGCAGGCGTGATGCGGCCGCCCTTTTTGAGGTAATACAGCGTATCTATCATGATATAGATGCTGGAATTGAACTTATCTTCCTCCAGAATATCCTTTATTGCGCTGCCACTCTTCCCCTCTTTTGCAAGTGCGATGGCATCAAACGTCGACTGCTTCTGCGTGACAGAGATGCGCTGGTTGTTCACCACATGGACCTTTCCGTCATAGTCCTGCGCCAGCATCATTGCCGTCTGGCAGGATCCGCTCAGACCGCTGGACATCGGGATATGAACAATCTCGTCATGTTCTTTCAGAAGTTCATCCCAGATCTGCGTGATGGACTCCGGCGACGGCTGCGAGGTGGAAATATCCGCATTCTGGGCAAGTTTCCGATAAAATTCCTCCTGACTGAGTGTGATTTCCTCATAAAAGGTCTCCCCGTCAATCATAAAGGGCATTGGCAGCACACGAATGCCGAGTTCCTTTGCCTGATTTTGTGTAATACCGCTGTTACTGTCCGTAACGACTGCTATCTTTGACATATCATTCTCTCTCCCTATCGTTATAAAATGCATCATCATATATCATGAGCTTCGGAATTGTCAAGAAATAGGTATTTATTGACAGTTCCTTACTGTCAGATGTTAATAAAATCAACACTGGATGCGGCATGTTCCTCATAGTGCCGCCAAAACGCGTAATATTCACTGTCCTCGTCCAGCGACATTCCACTCTGCAGGTAAGCCTCGTACAGTTTTGCCGCACAGACCTGCGCCTCCTGCAAAATCGCGGCATCCTGATAAATGTCCCCCAGCCGGAACTGAAACTGACCGCTCTGCCGAATGCCAAACAAATCGCCGGGACCGCGCAGCCGCATGTCCTCCGACGAGATGAAAAAGCCGTCATTTGATTTGTTCAGAACCTGCAGCCGCTCCAAAGTGTCACTTTGTGTCGCGGTGGTGATAAAGATGCAGTACGACTGCTCTTTTCCCCGCCCCACGCGGCCTCTGAGCTGGTGAAGCTGCGCCAGCCCAAAGCGCTCCGCGTTCTCGACCAGCATCACCGTGGCGTTTGGCACGTTGATTCCAACCTCGATCACCGTCGTGGACACCAGGACGTCAATGTTGTGAGCGGCGTACTCCTCCATGATATAATTTTTGGCCTTCGGATTCATCTGCCCGTGAAGAAACTCCACGCACACAGTGTCCGGCAGGGCCTTCTTTAATTTCTCCGTGTACTCAACCACATTCTCGAGAACGGGCTGGTCGCCCATCAGCTCCTCTGCGGCCTCGACCATAGGACAGATGACATACACCTGCCTGCCGTTTGCGACTTCCTTTGCAATAAACTCGTACGCCTTTTTGCGGTAATCTGTGTTGACCACGCAGTTTTTGATGGGAAGCCTGTTCGCCGGCAGCTCGTCCATCACCGAGATATCCAGATCCCCGTATAAAATCAGGGCGAGTGTCCGCGGAATAGGCGTCGCACTCATGACCAGAATGTGCGGCTGTATGCCCTTCTGCGTCAGCGTCTCGCGCTGCTTCACACCAAACCGGTGCTGTTCGTCCGTGATGACAAGGCGCAAATCATAGAACGCGACATCCTCCTGCAGCAGCGCCTGCGTGCCTATGATGACATTGCAGGTGCCAAGCACAACGCTCTCTTTCGCCCTGCGCTTCTCACGCGCCGTCAGCGACCCTGTCAGCAGGACCGGCTTGAAGGGCAGTCCGTACTGTTCCACCAGTTCCAGAACCGA
Organism: uncultured Lachnospiraceae bacterium; assembly: GCA_947175845.1. Classification (GTDB taxonomy): domain Bacteria; phylum Bacillota; class Clostridia; order Lachnospirales; family Lachnospiraceae; genus COE1. The sequence continues at coordinate 4,348 of CAMWOK010000049.1, forward strand.
CTCGTAGTGCTGCCGGGCCAGCACCTCCGTAGGCGCCATAAATGCCGCCTGGTGATGGTTCATCACACACATAAACATTGCAAGCACCGCAATGATCGTCTTCCCGGAACCGACATCTCCCTGAACCAGACGGTTCATGAGATGTGTCGAACACAGATCGCTCTCAATCTCCGCCCACACTCTTTTCTGCGCACCCGTCAGCGCATAGGGAAGCCTGTCAATAAAGTCCTGACAGGCATCAATCCGCATCATGGGGGCATCGTTTATCTCCTGTGTCGTCATATCCTTCAGAAACATGACGGACACGATAAAAAACAGAAATTCCTCAAAGACAATGCGCTTTCTCGCCGCAAGCATTTTATTCCGGTCCTCGGGAAAGTGGATTCCCAGCATGGCAGTTTTGAGGTCAGGCAGTCCGCAGCTTCTGCGCATTGATTCTGGTATGTAATCCGCATCAAAGTCCAGCGCATCCGTTACCAGATGAATTGCTTTTGTGATCGCAGCTATCGTGAGTCCCTTGGTGGTGGGATAGATCGGCGCCAGCTTGTTCACATTCTGCGCAAACTCGTGCGGGCTGACAATCTTGGGCTGGTCAATCGTGATCCGGTTATTTTTCAGAATGACACGCCCGCGAAAAATATACTGCCTGCCCGCCTGCAGGCTGTTTTTGATGTAGGGCATGTTAAAGTAAGTGATGTCGCAGGCGCCGCTGTCATCCTTGACGCGCACCGTGGTGATCGTCATATTTTTGCGCACATGGATCGTCTGGGGCGCGCTGATGACCATGGCGCGCACCGCATTCACCTGATTTGCCCTAAGCTCCCCTATCTTCACAATATCGCGCCACTCTTCATAGTCCCTGGGATAATGCCGGATCAAATCATCCACTGTAAAGATATTCAACTTGTGGTACAGAGCCGCCGTCTTGTCCCCGATACCCTTCAATGCCGTAATCGGCTCATTCAGCTGCATAAACTCAACCTCGCTCGTCGTCAACATACAGACCTGCGCAGGAATGCGCGCTCCGGCCTACTCTGCGGAGATAATGTAGGAATAGATCGGCTGTCCGCCAAACTGCAGTTCTACATCGCAGCTGTCAAACTCGGCCTGAACCATGTCCGCGAGCTTTTTCGCCTGCTCCTCCTTGATGATATCTCCGTAATAAATGCTGATCAGCTCGTACTCCTCCGTCATCATTTCCCTGACCATCTGGAAGGCGACGTCCTGCAGCTCATTGCCCACTGCCAGAATCCCCTTGTCACCGATCCCCATAAAATCTCCCTGATGGATTTCCTTGCCGTCGATCATGGTATCCCGCACGGCATACGTCACCTGTCCTGTCGCGACGCGCTTCACTTCCTCCGTCATGACGGCCTCGTTCTCTGCAATCGAGATATCCGGGACGTAATTGATGATGGCTGTAATGCCCTGCGGAACAGTCCTGGTAGGAATGACGATAATATTTTTGTCCGTCGTCAGCTGCTTTGCCTGGTTTGCCGCGAGGATAATATTTTTATTATTTGGAAAAATGAAAATATTATCCGCCTGAATCTTGTCGATCGCGTTGAGCATATCCTCCGTGCTCGGGTTCATGGTCTGTCCACCCTCGATAATGTAATCCACGCCGAGCGAACGGAAAATCTCATTCATGCCCTCCCCGATTGAGACTGCGATAAATCCTGTCTCCTTGTGTTCCACAGGCGCTGCCGGTACCGCCTTCTCCTGCGCGGCCTTCCCGGAAAACGCCGTATCCTGCATCTGTTTCTCCATCATGTCGGAAACCTTCTCATCCCGCTCCAGACGCATATTTTCGATGATAATCGTGGTGAGTGAACCGAACCGCAGCGCTTTCTGCATGGCAAGCCCCGGATCGTTGGTGTGCACATGCACCTTGACAATCTCATCGTCCGCCACGACGACAATCGAGTCTCCTATGGAGGAGAGATACTCCTTGAAATCCATCTCCTGCTTGATGTTGAAGGGTTTGCCCAGCATAATCAGAAACTGCGTGCAGTAGCAGAACTTAATCTCAGCGTTTGCCTGCGCCTCGATGTTGGAGGGCACTGTGCCGGATGCAGGCGCTGCCGCCTTCACGGAGAGATCGAGAGAATAATCGAGCTCCTTGCCCAGAAATGCGTCATAGGCGCCCTTGAGCACCTCCACAAGCCCCTGTCCGCCAGAGTCAACCACGCCCGCCTGCTTGAGCACAGGGAGCATCTCCGGTGTCTGTGCCAGAACCGCATCCGCCTCCTTGATGACCTCGCTGATAAATACCTCCAGGTCCTTCTCCCCCGCCATGGCAAGGTCGTTTGCCCGCTTTGCAGCCCCCTTTGCAACGGTGAGGATCGTGCCTTCCTTCGGTTTCATGACAGCCTTGTATGCGGTCTCGACCGCCTTCTCACAGGCGGACGCAAGGATCGCCACATTGATCTCATCATACTCCCGGATAACCTTTGTGAAGCCCCTGAAAAGCTGTGACAGGATAACGCCGGAATTGCCGCGCGCCCCACGCAGGGAACCGGAAGAGATCGCCTTTGCGAGGGAAGCCATGTCCGGCTCCTCTATAGCAGCCACCTCCTTGGCAGCGGACAGGATGGTCATGGACATGTTGGTGCCCGTGTCACCATCCGGAACCGGAAAGACGTTCAGCTCGTTAATCCACTCCTTTTTGTGCTCCAAATTCTTTGCTCCAGCGAGAAACATCTTGGAAAACATTTTCGCATCGATCACATTTAATCCCACTTCAGAAATCCTCCTTAATCAATCACTCGAACGCCTTCAACAAAGATGTTGATTTTTTCGATCTCGAGACCTGTGAAATTTTCAACCTTGTATTTTACATTGTTAATCAGATTGTCACATACCGTAATAATACTTACTCCGTACGCCACAATCACGTGAAAATCAAGAATCAGCTTATTGTTGACAATGTTGACAGAGATCCCGTGCGTGATGCTCTCTTTCATCAGCAGCTTGACCAGGCCGTCCTTCACGTTTACTGAGGCCATGCCGACGATCCCGAAGCACTCCACTGCCACGCTTCCCGCATACTGCGCAATAACCTCAGGATCGATATAGATATTACCCATGTGGGTATTCATAGATCCTTTCATAGAAATCCTCCTTTTTGCTTCTTTATATAAAAATAGAAAATAAAGAATACTAATGTTTTTATTATAACCGTTTTTTGGTAAAAAGGAAACATATATTTTAACAGACACAAAAAATTTTCACTTTTTCTGAAAAACAACTTGCCAAATGCTGTTTTTTTTGGTAAGATACTACTGTTGTGAGTCGAATGACTTAGTTTAGTTGAGGAGGTGCTAACGATGGCAAAGTGTGATATTTGTGGCAAAGGCGTTCATTTCGGTAATAACGTAAGCCATTCTGATAGAAAATCCAGTGCGATTTGGAACTCCAATGTAAAGCGTGTAAAATGCAAAGTAAACGGAGCTGCTAAGAGAATGCACGTATGTACAAGATGTCTGCGTTCCGGTGCTGTTGAGCGCGCGTAAACAAATGTGTAATTTAGAGATTAAAAAAGGAAGCGGTACGCTTCTTTTTTTAATCTCTAAATTTATGTTCCGCGTCTGTTGGCCGAAAAGAAGCCGGCACTAACTCTCATAGTACCGGCTCTTTAAACTCTCATATTCCGTCTGAATCAGCAGCAGCGTCTTGGTGTCGCCGCATTTGTTGTCCGGGTGAAAGATCTTCAGCAGCTCCTTATATCGCTTCCGAAGTGCCATGTCATTGTCAACACCCCTGAAAAAGCTTGTGTTCTCATAATGCCCGGACTCGTACTGCGCATGGGACGACTTGGAGCCAGACATTTTCTGGCGTCTGTACTTGTTCCTCTCGTGCTCAAAATTCATGCGCTCACACTCGAGCGCTTTCCTGTCCAGCGCAAGCTGCTGGTAAGCATCCTCAATGATCTTCTTCTTTTTTGCAATAAATACTTCGTTGTCATCAAAGCGTTTCTCTATCATCTTCTCGCGCAGTTCCAGCGCATTCTTATCGCGCTCAAGCTTTCTTTTCAGATCCTGCAGCTCACGGTTGATCTCCTGCAGCTCGTCCCTCTTTGCCTGAATTCTGACCTGCTCCTGAAACATCCAGGTTTTCATCTTCTTGATGTCATCCGGCGCCTCAGCCCTCAAGAGCTCCTCATCAAAATCCAACATCATATTCATCTACTCCCTTTTGTGTTTGAAACCATCTCCTGTGTCTCCACAGCCTTCTTCCTGTTACAGTCCTGCTCTGTCAGTTATCTGCATCCAAACAGACAATACGCCGCGATAATAAAAATGGCAATCAGTATCAATCCTATCCATGTGCTGCCTATGACCAGCATAAAGAGCATGCCGATTGCAATCCAGAACAACGTATAACCGATCAGCTTACACACAATCGTACACCTCGGCACATCTTTCTCTATTATATGCGCCGTGTGCTTTATTTCATACCCTATTTATCGTCCGGAAAAGCAGTGTCAATCGCCTCGTCGTCGCTTGGCATATCCGCATTTCTGGAGGTGAACCGGTCGATCAGATCCGGAACCATGTCGATAATCTTGTTCACGGTGTCCTGATTCTTGATATTGACAAGCCGCACCTGCCCGTTCTTGATGACAAGAACCGCGCTGGGCGACATCTTACCGGTCATTCCGCCCGCTCCGCCGCTTTTCTTCTCCTGTGCGGAAGCGCCTGCCCCCATGCCGAAAGTGACGTCCACAAGAGGAATAATCGTGGCATCCCCCGCCTGTGTCGGCTCACCGACCACCGTCTTGGATGAGAGAAAGCTTTCCATTCCCTGCATCATGGAATTTACTACTTCGTTAAAATTGTTATCAGACATGCGATACCTCCAAAATCAAATGAATTCCAATCAAGTCTAACTGCGCTTTAAATGTTTGATGAAGCGCTTGATGTCTTTGTCAAAAAACAGGACACAGGCAGCCCGCACAAACACAAATACACAGATGCGCCCCCGGAAGGAGGCATCCCCACTCATGACGGTCCGGTCGAACTCAGGCTGTATATCAATATTTCCCTGATGCAGGGGATAGAACATTCCCCACACGGCAAGGACTTCCCCCATCACTGCCGGGTCATCAAATCCAAGATGAAGATTTACCCGATACTTTCGCGGAACGGCTCTGCCCAGCACCCGCCCCAGCTGTTTCTGGCACTTTGCAAGCGCCCGCTTTGTGCTGTCCAGCTGTAATACTTTCAGGTAATATTTTATGTTATCTTTTATCTTTCCTATTGTATCACAAACTTTCTGGAATGTGAACTTTATATTTTTAAAAAAGTTTACAAAATTAATGAAAAAATTCTTAATTTTTTGAAAAATTCCCTGTTTCTTTTCACCGTTTTCTGCAAACTTATCCGGCGTCTCTGCCTCTTCGCCAGATTCCGGCACGGCGTGGAAATCCGCCTCCTCAAACTCAGGCAGAATATCCTGCAAAGACACGTCTTGTGCGGCAGTCTCGTCCAACCCGGCCTCCTGCGAAACCACATCCCCAGACCAATCCTCTTCTGACAGATCGCCCTGTGACGATGCGGCCTGAATTTCTCCGGTCCCTTTTGCTTTAGTTTTCGTTGATTTTCCTTTTTTATGCCTCTTTTTTTGCCTGGGTTCTCTCAGATTATCATAGATCGTGATTCCCAGAACCCGCAGGCAGAGATGAAGCGCCTGGCCGCTCTCATACACCGCCTTTGCGGAGATTAGATGCAAGAGCCATGTCCCGCGCAGCTTTGCCGTCACCAGACCGTCCTGATAAGTCCCTTTTCCGTTGTATCGAACGGGCACAAACAGAACAAGGAGCAGAACAAACAATATGATTCCGAGAATGACCAGCACTGTAATCCCGATAACCTTCAAAACCGCCAACAGTATCGATATCATAAATTTCCCTCGATCAATAAATTATTTTGTAAAATATGCCTTGACATCATAAGCGCCTGTCTCGCGAAGCACATCCTGCAGGATCTCTATGACCAGATCCACCGCCCCGCCGTACCCTTCTGCAATTCCCACAATATAAGGCGCATTCTTCTTTTTCCGGTAGTACTTCTGTTTGAGCATCCCGCTGTGGTAGATTTCGAGCAGGTCGTTGTTCCTCGCAAGAGCAATCACATACAGAAACGGCTGTGGCCTGCCGGTCCGCAGCTTCCATTTGACATTCCCGCACTTCTTGTCCAGCGACGGGCTGATATACAACTTTTTACTAAAATGTACCATGATCACTGCTCCCAATTGAATCCGTATCAGGAACAGCCAGAAAAGGACCTGGCAGTTCCTTAGAAATTATAAAGATTATTCTAACATAAGATGCCATATATTTCAAATGAAAAAAGAAGGCCGGACAGACCTTCTTTCCAGAATGTTTCTAACGCGGTTTTATCCATTGTTTGTTTTTCCGAAGATCCAGGTATTCCTGATAAGCCTGCTCCAATATTTGCTTTTCGTTTGAGAATTTGAGCAGATGGTACGCTTCATGATACTTATAGTATCCCGAATCGACAAAAAATTCTTCGCGCTGTGGCTTGCTGTAATAATTATCCGCCATCATCAGATACCAATGCACTTCCTTCTCTACGACATCCTGAGGCACATTGAAGGTATATTCACTTTTTCCAATGTATTTCATGACAGTGGCTTTCACACCTGATTCCTCAAACACTTCGCGCAGGGCAGTCTCCACATGCTTTTCACCAGTCTCGACGGTGCCTTTGGGCAAAACCCAGCCTTCATACCTGTTTTTGAAATTTTTGTATAAAAGTAAAATTTTCCCTCTGAAAATGACTACGCCACCACAGCTAGTAGCTTGAATCATTGTGTTTCCTCCTGTATGGTGCGTAAATTTTTATTTCATACTATCCATAATGCTGATAATCTGGTTTGTCTCGTAAGGCTTCGTGACAAAGTCCGCCGCGCCAAGCTTGATTGCGTCCAGCATCTTATTTTTCTGGCCGGATGCTGTCACCATGATCACTTTGGCTTCCTCATTGTATTCCTTTATCTTAACAAGGGTTTCTATCCCATCCATCACAGGCATCGTGATATCCAGCGTCACAAAATCAGGCTCGAGCTCACAATACTTGTCGTAGCCCTCCTGACCGTTTTCTGCCTCCGCAACCACGTCATAGCCATTTTCGACAAGAATATGGCGAAGCATATACCTGGATGTCTTGGAATCATCAACTATCAAAACAGTACTCATTTTTCAATCTCCTTATCCTCTTCTTCTATATTAAAAAGCATATTTACTCATACACTTCTAAAACTGCCCGAAAACTGTAACCATTGGCATGAACAGGAATGACATACAATTTCTCGTTGCTGATGAATGGTCCTTCCAATGAGAATTCCGGTGAGCTCATATCGACAGAGACGTCATCATAACTTACGTTCGTGGCAAACAGACCATTGATGCAGTTGATAAATTCCCCGACATTGTCCAGTGCATCCTCGTCCACTGTATCGTATGTGTCTCCTGTAAAGTGGTTTGCGATCGCCAGCAGATTGTTGTCCGGCGCGGTTATGTACACTTTCATGTGAATGTCTCCGGCTACCATCTGACATGCATATTTGTCAAGCTGCAGGGACCGGGCCGCGTACGCCTTATCCAGATACGCGTCACTGTCGATCAGCCTGCGTATCGTCTGAACAAGAGTGCGTGTAAATTCCCTGAGCTGTTCGGATTTGAGCGGGACAAAAATATCAATGCACTGCGAAAGGTCATCGTGGATCAGCGCGCTGAGCTGGGCGTCAGTATACCCGCCAAGCTGCTGAAATTCATCCAGAAGCGGCTTGATCTGATCCAGCCGGAAGATTCCCTGTCCAAGAAGACTCTGCACAAATTTCATAAACACATTTGACTGGTACGTCAGGATCTCGTCCAACTTTTCATCGCTGAGATATCCGGCCTCGATCGCTGCCTCTCCCAGGCGTTCACTGCCCGTGTCAATCCGTCCCAGAAGCTCCTGCACGACTGCCGATGTCAGAACTTTATTGATAACTGCTATTGTCGCCACCTCAGCCTTAAGATCTTTCTGAACAGGAAGTAAATCATCAAGCTGATTCTGTGTCAGTAAATGTTTTTCTACCAGATAATTTCCAAATAAGCGGTTAATCATTTTGAGGCTCCCTTCTACAATAAAAATTATACCTTATTATTAATATACACCCTTTCGCAAAAAATTACAAAGTATTCTTCATGATTTTGCAATTTTTTATACAAAAAGCAGAAAAACGTCAATCCTCTATATAGTACTGATCCAGGATTCTCCGCGCCATCGGCACAGCGTATTCCCCGCCGCTCCCTGCACCTTCCAGAATCACTGTGATCTGAAGCGGCTGTTTCGTATCGTAGGTATAACCGGTAAACCACGCGTGGGAATCCGCTGAATCGTTGAACTCCGCTGACCCGGTTTTGCCCGCTGCATGGTACCCGTCACTGATCAGGCGTGTCCCTGTGCCGTCCTGCACAACCGCCTCCATCACTTCCTGCAGCGCCGCCGCCTCCTGCTGTGTGATCAGCTGCCCCAGGGAAACAGGCTCGTAGTTCTTGACCACAGCGCCCTCTGCCGTCTCGACACGGTCAATCATATAGGGCGCCATCATCTCACCGTTGTTTGCGATCATGGCAGTGATCATCGCGATCTGAATCGGTGTCATCTGCGTCGTCCCCTGCCCGATCACTGTCTGGAGCATCGTGCCGTCATCCTCCGCGATCCGGTCTGAGATGCGGCTTTCGTTCGTCGGAAATTCCACAGGAAGCGCGCTGTTAAAGTAGAGGCTGTCAAGCGTCTCTCTGAATTTGTCCCTGCCAATCGCAAGGCCAATATCCGCGAAAGATGCGTTGCAGGACTTCGCAAAAGCTTTTGTGAAATCTACCGCGCCATGTTTTGTGCCGTGAAAACAGTTGATGGTGTCATCGCCGCTCGTGAACTTTCCTGTGCACTGAAACCTGTAGTCCTGATAAGTTTCCGGATTCTCGCGGATGTACTCGAGCGCCGTGAGAATCTTGAATGTCGATCCGGGCGGATACAATCCCTGTGTGGCGCGATTTAACAGGACAGAGCTTGTCGTGTCAGCCAGAATGTCATCCCAGATATCACCGATTGTGTTGGGATCAAAATCAGGTTTTGAGACCATCGCAAGGATTTTGCCCGTCGCCGGCTCTGTTATGATGACAGCCCCGCTGTACAGCCCCAGCGCATCGTACGCGATCTTCTGCAGTCTCGCGTCAAATGTAGTTACGACTGTGTTTCCCATATGCTTCTCGTCCGCCAGATCATTTTGCAGTTTGCTGCCCAGCGAGACGTTCGACGAGACGAGAAACATGTTGGCGCCCTGCTCCACCCCCATCCTCCCGTGGGAGGCATAGCCGACTGCATGAGCGAACAC
>CAMWOK010000050.1 GCA_947175845.1 uncultured Lachnospiraceae bacterium
ACTGGCTAGACTGTATCCGAATATAGTTTAAAAACTATCCGGATAGAGTACTAGTACAGCGGCATAAATGTATTGCAGATCCGCGCAGGAACTGGTAGAATCATTGTAGATAAAAAACAGCGTAGGCATCTATCAAATCAATCGAAAGGAGCGCAAATCAATGGCACTGAGTTTACAAAAAGGTCAGAAGGTTGACCTGACAAAAGGAAACCCCGGTCTGAGCAAACTGCTGATTGGGCTGGGCTGGGACACGAACAAGTACAGCGGAGGGACAGATTTTGACCTCGACGCGGCAGTGTTTCTGCTGAAAGCGGACGGCAGGGTGAGTTCCAATGCAGATTTTGTGTATTATGGAAATTTAAGACATCCCTCCAAATGCGTGGAACATATGGGGGATAATCTGACCGGCGGATGCGACGGCGACGATGAGCAGATTTACGCGGATCTGACACAGGTTCCTTCGAATATCGAGAGAATCGCTGTCACGGTGACAATCTACGACGCCGACAGGCGAAGCCAGAATTTCGGACAGGTGAGCAATGCGTACATCCACATTGTCGACACGGCGGCAAACAGGGAATTGCTTCGCTACGACCTCTGTGAAGACTTCTCGACAGAGGTTTCGCTCGTCGTCGGCGAGTTGTACCGCTACAAGGGCGAGTGGAAATTCAATGCCGTCGGAAGCGGATTTGCCGGCGGTCTGAAAACTCTGTGTGAAACGTACGGTGTCGACATGGAGATTAAAGATCCCGATCGCGGCGCTGTGATACTTCAAAAGGGACAGAAAGTAAACCTCTCCAAAGGAAACGGGGAGATCCTGATCAACCTGAACTGGAGCCAGCCGGAAAAACGCGGGTTTTTCAGAGCGTCAAAAGGCATCGATCTCGATCTTGGGTGTCTGTTCGAACTTCAGGATGGAAGAAAAGGCTGCGTGCAGGCGCTGGGCAACACCTTTGGAAACCTGAACTACCCGCCCTACATCGCGCTGGACGGAGACGACCGGACCGGGCTGTCACAGGACGGGGAGAACATGCGCGTCAACAGTTCCATGATTCCGCAGATTCGCAGGATACTCATATACACCTTTATCTACGAAGGGGCGGCAAACTGGCGGGAGGCGCAGGGGATTGTGACTGTGAAATGCCCGGGAAGCCGGGATGTCATTGTCAAGATGGATGAGTACGGTTCCAACCTGCCGATGTGCGGAATCGCACTTTTGGAAAACAGGGATGGAAAATCGCTTACGATGGAAAAGGTCGTTCAATTCTTCAGGGGACACAGGGATTTGGATCAGGCGTTTCACTGGGGGCTGCGCTGGACAGCCGGATCGAAGGACTGACAGCCTGTACTTTGAATAACAGATTCAGAAGGGAGTTTTATTATGGGACTTATCAAGGCGGCATTGGGGGCAGCCGGCGGAACGCTTGCCGATCAGTGGAAAGAATTCTTTTATTGCGACGCACTCGACAGGGATGTGCTGGTGGTGAAGGGGCAGAAGCGCGTTGACGGGCGCTCGTCCAACACCAAGGGCAGCGATAACATCATCTCCAACGGTTCCGGCATCGCCGTGGCGGACGGTCAGTGCATGATGATTGTGGAGCAGGGGAAGGTTGTGGAGGTCTGCGCGGAGCCTGGCCAGTTTACATACGATTCCTCGACGGAGCCGAGCATTTTTGTGGGCGGCCTCGGGAAAGGCATCAAGGAGACATTCCGCACGATCGGGAAGCGTTTTGCTTACGGTGGCGACACCGGGAAAGATCAGCGTGTGTACTATTTCAACATCAAGGAGATTATGGACAACAAGTTCGGCACGCCCAATCCCATCCCGTTCCGCGTGGTGGATTCCAAGCTCGGTCTTGACGTGGATGTCTCTGTCCGCTGCTCGGGCGTGTACTCTTACAAGATAGCGGATCCGCTTCTGTTCTACACGCAGGTCTGCGGCAATGTGGAGCGGACGTACACCAGATCAGCGATCGAGATCCAGCTCAAGACTGAGTTTATCAGCGCCCTGCAGCCCGCGTTTGGCAGGCTGTCGGATTTGGAGCTGCGCCCGAATCAGATCGTCTCCCACAACACGGATCTCGAGGATGCCATGAACGCGGCGCTCTCCACAAAGTGGGGCAAGCTGCGCGGACTCAGGGTGGTGAGTATCGCGCTGGGATCTGTCACGCTGCCGCCGGAGGATGCGGAGATGATCAAGCAGCTGCAGCGCACCGCTGTACTGCAGAATCCGGGCATGGCAGGCGCGACGCTGGCAGGCGCGCAGGCGGATGCCATGCGGGCGGCAGCCTCCAACACTGCGGGCGCGATGAACGGATTTCTGGGTATGGGCATGGCGATGAACGCCGGCGGCGCCAGTGTGCAGAACCTCTTTGCCATGGGGCAGCAGCAACCGCAGCAGGCGGCACCGGCGGCGGAAGGCTGGAAATGTGCCTGCGGCGCGGTCTCAACCGGAAAGTTCTGCCCGGAGTGCGGTGCGCCAAAGCCTGCGGACAGCGGCTGGACCTGCGCGTGCGGCGCTGTGAACAAGGGCAGATTCTGCCAGAACTGCGGCGCGAAGAAGCCGGAGGGCACGCCGCTTTACCGCTGCGACAAGTGCGGCTGGGAGCCGGAAGATCCCGCGCATCCGCCCAAATTCTGCCCGGAGTGCGGGGATGTGTTTGACGAGAAGGACAGGAGATGACGGGGGATGGGCAGCGAGCGTTTACAGGAGTACAAATGCCCGTGCTGCGGCGGCGCGATCGCTTTTGACAGCACGATACAGAAAATGAAATGTCCCTACTGTGACACGGAGTTTGAGATGGATACGCTGGTGGACTATGACCGCGAACTGCGTTCCGATCAGCCCGATCAGATGGAGTGGGAGGTCCGGGCAGGTTCCGCGTGGCACAATGGCGAGGCCGACCTGCTCCGCTCCTATCTGTGCAAATCCTGCGGCGGTGAGATTGTCGGGGATGAGACGATGGCGGCGACGGCGTGTCCCTACTGCGGCAATCCTGTGGTGGTGATGGGGCAGTTCTCCGGCGCGCTCAGGCCGGATTACGTCATTCCGTTCAGACTCGACAAAAATGCGGCGACACAAGCTCTCAAGAGACATTATAAGAAGCGGCCGTTTCTGCCGAAAGTGTTTCAGGATCAGAACCATATTGATGAGGTGAAGGGCGTGTACGTGCCGTTCTGGCTCTTTGACGCGCAGGCGGAGGCAAATATGCGCTACAGGGCGACGCGCGTGCGCAGCTGGAGCGACAGCACATATCACTATACACAGACCAGCCACTACGCGGTGATGCGGGGCGGGAGCATCCGCTTTGAGCGCGTCCCGGTGGATGGGTCCTCCAAGATGCCGGACGATCTGATGGAGTCCATCGAGCCATTTGACTTTTCGGGGGCGGTGGATTTTCAGACGGCTTATCTTGCGGGATATTTGGCAGACAAGTACGATGTGGATGCAAAACAGAGCATCGAACGCGCGAATGAGCGCATCAAAAAAAGTGCGCAGGACAGCTTTGCCAGGACCGTTCAGGGTTACAGCACTGCGGTGCCGGAGTCTGTGCATGTCCGCCTGCAGAACGCCAGGGCGAAGTATGCCCTGTACCCGGTTTGGCTTCTGAACACGACGTGGAACGGCACAAAATATACCTTTGCCATGAACGGGCAGACCGGAAAGATGGTCGGCGATCTGCCGCTGGATAAGGGGGCAGTCACAAGATGGCTGTTTGGGCTGTGGGCGGCTGCAAGTGCTGTGGCTTTTGGCGTCAGTTATCTGATGTGGCTGTTGTAGGAGGTGCGCATCATGGGAAAAAGAAGGAAAGCATTTTGGCTGATACTGGTATGGTGCCTCTTTCTGGGCAGGACGGTCCTTGCACAGGAGCCGCACGGCGCAAGGCTTGTGGATATGGCGGATATCCTGGAAGATGCGGATGAGCGCATGCTTTTGCAGATGCTGGACGAGATCAGTATGCGCCATCAGCTTGACATTGTGATTGTCACCGCAGGCACGCTGGACAAAAAGACGCCGATGGAGTACGCGGATGATTTTTATGATACGCATGATTACGGCTTTGGCGCAGAGAAGGACGGGGTGCTCCTGCTTGTGAGTATGGAGGACAGGGACTGGTGGATCTCCACGACCGGCTATGGGGTTACTGCATTTACAGATGCAGGGCTGGGGTATATCTCAGGGCAGTTTTTGCCGATGATGGGTGAGGGGGACTACGCGGGGGCTTTTGCCCGCTTTGCAGAGCTGTGCGACGCGTTTGTCACGCAGGCCAGAACCGGCGCGCCCTATGATGTGGGCGCGCTTCCCAAATCCCCCTTTCGCGTCGGATATCATGTGTGTGCGGCGCTGCTTTTTGGCTTTATTTTTGCCGCCATAACCACGGCGGTCATGGCGGCAGGGATGCGCACGGTGCGGCCGCAGCCGTCCGCGCAGGCGTATGTGAAAGATGGAAGTATGCGCGTGACCGACTCGAGGGACCTGTTTCTGTACGCGCACACGGACCGCACAAAACGGCAGACGGACAGCGGCTCTGGGGGCGGTTCTAAGACACACACCGCATCCTCCGGCAGCTCCCACGGAGGCAGGGGCGGAAAGTTTTGACAGTTCCCAAGGAATTATTTTACAAAATCACAGGATTATGGTACAGTGATTAAGAGTTATATCCTCTCGGAAGAAAGCCGCAAGGAAACTTCGAGAGGATTTATTTTAGAGGAAGGGGATGGCAGTGAATGCAGAATAAAGGAAAATATTATATCACGACAGCGATTGCATACACGTCCGGCAAGCCGCACATCGGGAACAATTATGAGATTGTGCTGGCGGACAGCATCGCGCGCTACAAGAGAAAGGACGGCTATGACGTCTTTTTCCAGACAGGTACAGACGAGCACGGGCAGAAGATTGAGCTTCGGGCGCAGGAGGCAGGCGTGACGCCCAAGGAGTTTGTGGACAATGTGGCAGACACAATCCGCGGGCTCTGCGACCTGCTCAACATCGCGTACGACAAATTTATCCGCACCACGGACGTGTTTCATGAGAGGCAGGTGCAGAAGATTTTCAGGCGCTTATATGACCAGGGCGATATCTACAAGGGTGCGTACGAGGGCATGTACTGTACGCCGTGCGAGTCCTTCTGGACAGAGTCCCAGCTCAAGGAGGGCAAGTGCCCGGACTGCGGGCGCGAGGTAAAGCCCGCCAGGGAGGAGGCATATTTTTTCAGGATGAGCAAGTATGCCGACAGGCTCATTGACCATATCAACAGGCATCCGCAGTTCATCCGGCCCGTGTCGCGCAAAAATGAGATGATGAATAATTTCCTGCTTCCCGGGCTGCAGGATCTGTGCGTGTCGCGCACTTCCTTCAAGTGGGGAATCCCGGTGGATTTCGATGACAGGCATGTCGTTTACGTGTGGCTTGACGCGCTCACAAACTATATCACGGGCATCGGTTACGACGCGGACGGCGACAGTACAGAGCAGTACAAAAAGCTCTGGCCGGCCGATCTGCATCTGATTGGAAAGGATATTATCCGATTCCACACGATATACTGGCCGATTTTTCTGATGGCGCTCGGCGAGGAGCTTCCGCACCAGGTGTTTGGCCATCCGTGGCTGCTGCAGAACAATGACAAGATGAGCAAGTCAAAGGGCAACATCATGTACGCGGACGACCTCGTTGAAGTTTTCGGCGTGGATGCGGTGCGCTACTTCGTGCTGCATGAGATGCCGTTTGAAAACGACGGTTCCATCACATGGGATCTGATGGTGGAAAGACTCAACTCCGACCTTGCGAACACGCTTGGAAACCTCGTGAACCGAACAATTTCCATGAGCAACAAATACTTTGGCGGCACGGTGGAGGACAAGGGCGCGCAGGAGGCGGTCGACGCGGATTTGAAGGCAGTCGCTGTGGGAACGTACGACAAGGTTGCGGCGAAGATGGAAGAGATTCGCGTCGCGGATGCCCTGACAGAGATCTTTAACCTGTTCAAGCGCTGCAACAAGTATATCGACGAGACGGAGCCGTGGGCGCTCGCAAAGGACGAGGCAAAGAAGGACAGGCTTGCGACAGTCCTCTACAATCTGGTGGAGGGCATCTCGATCGGCGCAGCCCTGCTCGAGCCGTTTATGCCGGAGACTGCGCAGCGCATCATGAGCCAGCTGGGCAGCGA
Source organism: uncultured Lachnospiraceae bacterium (assembly GCA_947175845.1). GTDB lineage: Bacteria > Bacillota > Clostridia > Lachnospirales > Lachnospiraceae > COE1. Next base: position 6,171 of record CAMWOK010000050.1, read on the forward strand.
AGTGCGCGATTTTGACTCCACAAAAACATTCGGCGGATACGCATCGGGCACAAAGGTTACACAGACACCAGAGATCCTCTTTGCGCGCCTCGACCCGAAGGAGATAGACGAGAAGGCGGAAGCGCTGGCGGAGCGCCAGAAGGCGGAGTCCGGCGGTGCACAGGCACAGGAAGATGAGACAGTGATTGACATCGAGCCGAAGGCGGAGATAACTTACGAGGATTTTGCGAAAATGCAGTTTCAGGTGGGGGAGATCCTCTCCTGCGAGGCGGTGCCAAAGTCCAAGAAGCTCCTGTGCAGCCAGGTGAAAATCGGATCGCAGGTCAAGCAGATTGTATCGGGTATCAAGACATTTTACACGCCGGAGGAGATGGTCGGCAAGAAAGTGATGGTGCTCGTCAACCTCAAGCCGGCGAAACTTGCGGGCGTGCTGTCGGAGGGGATGATTCTCTGCGCGGAGGACGCGGACGGGAATCTGGCGGTGGTCACGCCCGAGAAACAGATGCCGGCAGGGGCGCAGATTATGTAAATTCTGGACAGTTTTCAGGAACGGGGTATGATATGACAAACAAAATAGAAGCGATTATATTTGATCTGGACGGAACCATGTGGAATGCACTGGACGGCATTCACAAGACCTGGAATCAGGTGGTTGCAAACCACAGGGAGTACCGCCAGGAACCAATCTCATTTCAGGAGCTCGAAGGGTGCCTTGGGCTTCCCATGACCGACATTGCCGGGAGACTGTTTCCGAAAACGACGGCAGAACAGCAGCAGGTGCTGATGGACGAGTGCTGCGCGGTTGAGAATGCATATCTCTCGGAGCACGGCGGAATCCTGTATCCGGCGCTTGAGGAGACGCTGATGGGGCTGAAAAAAAGTTATCGGCTCTTCGTGGTGAGCAACTGCCAGCCGGGGTATATCGAGAGCTTTATCAAGGCGCACAAACTGGAAAAATGCTTTGACGACATCGAGTGCTGGGGCAACAACCTGCTTTCCAAGGGCGAGAACAATAAGCTTATCATGGAGCGCAACAACGTCACCAGCGCTGTCTATGTCGGTGACACGGCGGGCGACGAGGAGTCCGCGCGCGTCGCCGGGATTCCGTTTATCTATGCAGCGTACGGTTTTGGAAAGGCGAAAGCGCCGGACTATATCCTGGAGGAGTTTGCGAAGCTTCCCGGGATTATGAGACAGATAGAAAGCGGTGTCTGAACAGGCACACAAGCTCTGGTCAGACCGTGTTTTGGAAGGAATCATTTTGAGAGGAATCAACAGGGGAGGAATACACCAATGGGCATAAGAATAGGAATATTAGGATACGGCAATCTGGGCCGCGGCGTGGAGTGCGCAGTCAGGCAGAATGAGGACATGGAGCTTGTGGCGGTGTTCACGCGCAGAGATCCGGATACTGTTTCGATCCTGACGGACACCGCGAAAGTGTGTGATATCGCGGACGCGGCGGCGTGGAAGGACAGGATTGACGTGATGATTCTCTGCGGCGGAAGCGCGACGGACCTGCCGGTGCAGACGCCGGAATATGTGAAATATTTTAATGTGATAGACAGTTTTGACACCCACGCAAAGATTCCGGAGCACTTTGCAAAGGTGGACGCGGCGGCGCGGGACGCCGGACACATCGGCATTATTTCCGTGGGCTGGGACCCGGGCATGTTCTCGCTCAACCGCCTGTATGCAAACGCCATCCTGCCGGAAGGAAAAGACTATACATTCTGGGGCAAGGGCGTCAGCCAGGGGCACTCAGATGCCATCCGGCGCATAGCGGGCGTGAAAAATGCAAAGCAGTATACGATCCCGGTCGAGGCGGCGCTTGAGGCGGCGCGCTCCGGGGACAATCCCGAACTCACCACAAGGCAGAAGCATACGCGCGAGTGCTTTGTCGTGCTAGAGGAGGGCGCGGACGCGGCGAAGGTCGAGCGGGAGATTCAGACCATGCCCAACTACTTTGCCGACTATGACACGACCGTGCACTTTATCAGCGAGGAGGAGCTGCTCGCTGACCACAGCGGGATTCCGCACGGCGGATTTGTGCTGCGCAGCGGCGTGACGGGCTGGGAGAAGGAGCATAAGCATCTGATTGAGTACCGCCTCAAGCTCGACTCCAACCCGGAGTTTACGGCGAGCGTGCTGACCGCGTACGCGCGGGCGGCGCACCGCCTCGCACAGGAGGGACAGAGCGGCTGCAAGACAGTGTTTGACATAGCCCCCGCCTGCCTGAGCGCAAGGAGCGCGGAGGAGCTGCGGGCTTCGATGCTGTAGGATCAGGAAGGGCAGATTGTACAATCTGCCCTTTTCGAATGCGCGGACGCTGTGTAAAGGCAATGTACCGTCAGAACGGCGCACAAACCGCGCGGCGGGCAGGGGAGCGTTCCCCCCTGCCCGGCTATACTGCGATCGAGAAAGGTAGTGAAGATACATGGACACAAAAAAACTGGACAAGTGGGCGAATTTGCTGTTAGATACAGGCAAGCGCAACAATCTGATTCATTTTAAGGATGGCAGGGCATCGACGGTGGAGGTGCTTATGCCCTCCCCGGCGCTCGTCTTTGAAAAAGCGCAGAGCGGGGCGGCGTTTGAGGTTTTTGAACCGGAGGAGACGCAAAGCGTGGAATCCAGTCTCGATAAAAAGCCGGACAGGGATGCGTATGGGGCCCTTTATGCCGAGAAGCTGAAAAAGAATCAGCTTCTTCTATACCACGAGAATGTCAGTCCGGTGAGTGCACTGAAAAATATAGAAAAGAAAGCCAGGGCGTACATGGAGGAGACCGGTGTCGGGGTTGCCTACATGGCATTTGGATTTGTGCACTGGAAAGAGAGCGCGGGAGGAACGCAAGAATATAGAGCACCGCTTTTGCTGATGCCGATAACCGTGCAGAATGAATCTATTCTCAGTGCGTGCTTTATTCAGGCGGCAGAGGAGGACATGGTCGTCAATCCGACGTTTCAGTTCAAATTGGAGAGTGAGTATGGGACCACGCTGCCGGATTACGGGGAGGAAGGTCTAACGTCCTATCTGGAAAAGGCAAAGGACATTGTCTCAAGGCTGGGATGGACCATCTCGTCAGAATGTAAGATTGGAATCTTTTCTTTCCTGAAAATGAACATGTACCAAGACCTGAAAGACAATCAGATAACCATCCTGAAAAATAATACAGTGCGGATGCTTCTTGGTAAATCCTGTCATCAGCAGGACACCGCAATAGAAAGCGGGGCGCATCATCTGGAAAATCCGCTGATTGAACTGCACACTGTTGTGGATGCAGATTCAAGCCAGCTTGAGGCAGTCGAGCTGGCAAAGGCAGGAGTGAGTTTTGTCCTGCAGGGGCCACCCGGAACAGGAAAGAGCCAGACGATCACCAACATTATCGCAGAGTGTCTCTACGACGGAAAAAAGGTGTTGTTCGTCTCGGAAAAGCAAGCCGCGCTGAATGTGGTCTACGACAAATTAAGGAAGGCAGGGCTGGAAGCGTTTTGTCTGGCGCTGCACAGTCATAAGGCAAATAAACGGGATGTGATTGAGGAACTGTGCCGCACATTGAGAGCATCCAGGACAGCCGTGTCAGACCGGGCAGTACAGGAAATTGAGACCAAGAAGAAAAACCAGGAAAAGCTGGACACGTATGAGCTGGAACTCCACAAGCCAAGGGCGGGAATCAACAGGACACTGTATCAGTTATATAATGCGTATGCCGCCTGCAGGACAGCGCCGGATTTTCCTTATGTCATATCAGGAATAGAGACGAAAGGGGAGGCTTATTTTAGGGAGGCATCAAATCTGCTCGAACAATATGCAGCGTTTGTCCCCTCGATAGGATACCGGTATCAGGAGAATCCCTGGTATGGGTATATCAATGCCGACACTTCTTATCAGAACCGGGAAAAAGTCAGAGGCGCACTGGCGCAGATAACCAGCCGTCTGGATGCGTTTGAGAAGTTACAGGAAAAACTGTATCGGGCGTATGGAATTGATTGTGACTCGCTGAGAAAAATTGTCTTGTGGACCAATTTTTTTCACCTTGTTTCGGATTCAGAAAGCACCATTTTGACGCCTGCATTTTTCCGGAAAGAGAACTGTGTGCACTTGCTGGAAAAATTGCAGGAGATGGAGCGCCTTGCTTCTGGGATAAAAACGGTTCGCGCCGCGATCGACACAGAATATGACAGGGAAATCTACGAGATGGACGGTGAAGCCGCTCACAAAAAACTGACAAGACTGTACACAAACAGGGTCGCCAGACTGTTTAGCGGGGACTATAAAAGCATTGTGAAGCATGTCCGGCTATGCAAAAAGACTGGCAGAAAGGACACCTATGAGTCTCTGGTAAAACTCCTAGAAAAACTGGCAGATTTGCAGGCAGAATGCAGCCAGTTCGCAGCGCTTGAAAAATCTGTCCGGGATGCGCTTGGAAGCGCTTACCACGGGATAGACTCCGACTGGGGGACGCTTCTCAAACAGGTGCAGAAGCTCAGGGAGCTCTTTGACAGGGGGATTGTTCTTAGCAGACTGGCACAGCTATCCAGGGAGGAATATGACAAAAACAGAGATCTGTTTCACAAAATCTCTGTCCAATACAGTTTTCTCTATAAAGAAATCAATGCTTCTAGGGATATTTTACAACAAAGTTTTGCGCATCAGATCTTTGATCTGGACAGAGAGCCGCTCTCAAATGCTAGGCTCCGGCTGAAGCGGTGTCTGGACGATTTTGACCATCTCGAGAACTGGTGCAGCTTTAACAGCCTGCTTAAGAAGCTGCAAGAGAACGCGCTTCTTTCGTTTGTCGATTCCGCGATTGCAAACCATATTTTGGCGGAGGATGTCACAGCGGCCTATCAGAAGAAGTTTTATTATCAATGGATCGATTATATCTGGCATACAGCATCAGTTCTGGCGCAGTTTAACAGGGCGGAACATGATAAGGCGGTTGCTGATTTCTGCCGGGAGGATGAGACACAGTTTGCGATCAGCCGGGTACAAATCAAATCGTCACTGTCAACAAAAAAACCAACGCTTGATCTGATTGCGCCCGGAAGCGCTGTTTCGGTGCTGCTGCGGGAGGGGGAGAAAAAGCGCAGGCAGAAAAGTATCCGTAAACTGTTGGAGGAGACGGGCGAGCTTGCGCAGGTGTTAAAGCCCTGTTTTCTGATGTCGCCGTTGAGTGTCAGCAGTTTTCTGAGTCCGGATGCGGTGCATTTTGATGTGGTGATCTTCGACGAGGCATCCCAGATTTTTCCGCAGGATGCAATCGGTGCCATATACAGGGGGAAGCAGCTGATCGTTGTGGGGGATTCAAGGCAGATGCCTCCGAGCAATTTCTTTAACGCCTCAGCGGGGATGGAGGATTCTGACGAGGAAACGGGAGACATTACAGACTTTGAGTCCATTCTTGACCTGTGCGCTACAGCCTTGCCACAGCTGCGGTTAAAATGGCATTACAGGAGCAGATTTGAGCAGCTTATCACATTTTCCAATCGCAATTTTTATGAGGGCGATCTGGTTACATTTCCTTCCGTGAGGCCAGATGCACGGTGGAGCGGAGTTGACTTTTATCATGTAGATGGCATATTTGAGCATAAGGGACGGACCAACCGGAAGGAAGCGGAGTTTATCGTCGATTTGATTTATCGGAATATTGAGAAGTTTCCTGACAGGAGCCTTGGCGTTGTAGCGTTCAGCATTGCGCAGCAGGATTTGATTGAGAAACTGCTGACGCGGAGGCGGGAAGCGAATCCGTCAAAGGAGTTTTATTTTAGCAAAAATGTAGTCGAGCCGTTTTTTGTTAAAAATCTTGAGTCGGTTCAGGGAGATGAACGCGATACGATTATACTGAGTGTGGCATACGCAAAGGACGCAGCCGGAAAATTGCTGCACAATTTTGGTCCGCTCAACAGGGCAGGAGGGGAGCGCAGGCTGAATGTCGCCGTGACGAGAGCCAGGATAAATGTACAGCTGGTGTCATCCATGCATTATACGGACATTGATCTCGGGAGAACACAGGCTGTGGGTGCAAGGCTGTTAAGGGAATATCTCGACTATGCAGAAAATGGCAGCATAGCGCTTGAGCGTACAGTCACCGTCGATGCATTTGACCAGTTTGATTCAGAATTTGAGATGGAGGTGTGCAGATTTTTAAGGGAAAGCGGATATGAGGCAGATACGCAGGTAGGATGTTCTGGCTTTCGGATTGACTTGGGACTGAAGAGACCGGAATCTTCTGATTATGTCCTTGCAATTGAGTGTGACGGGGCGGCGTACCACTCCTCGAAAAATGCCCGCGACAGGGACAGACTGCGGCAGCAGATACTCGAAGGGATGGGCTGGAGGTTCTACCGAATCTGGTCGACAGACTGGTTTCGGAACAACGCTGTCGAAAAAGAGCGGCTCTTGAAGGCCGCGGCAGAAGCTGTGCAAGCGGACGAGGAAAACGAGGAAACGCAGGAAGAAGGCGCCGTGGATTTTACAGAGACGGTTGAGGTGGAACATTTTTCGTTTCCAGCATATCAGAAAGCTGATGTCTGTCAGATTGCAGATGTGAACCAGGACTTTCAGGCAGTGATTGTTGAAATACTGAAAATAGAGGCGCCGCTCAACGAGGAGTGGCTGCTCAAAAGAATTGCATGGATGTTTGGCAGAGAGAAGGTCACAAGTGTCGTGCAGCGTGAATATGAGACAAGAATGAACAGAAGTTCTGAAAGAGGGATTGTCCGCAGAGATGGATTTCTATACTTGCAGAACCAAACTAATTATGTGTTGAGAGTGCCGGGAGATGAGGAGAAACGGGATGTCAGATACATTGCAAAGGAGGAGCTTGCCGCTGGTCTGCTTACAGTGATAGAGCAGAATGTCACGGCAGACAAGGAAAGCGTATATCGGTATGTCGCGAAAGAACTCGGGTTTACCAGAGTGGGGGAGGCGATATACCGCTGTTTTGACGAAGCTTTGGAGACACTTTCACCATATGTGCGCGTGCAGGACAATCTACTCTCCATAATCAGCCCGGGCGTGTAGGGCGTACTTTTATTTGAAATATAAAAACATCAGGGGTTTTGTCCGCTGATGTTTTTTATGCACACACTTACGCGGTGGACACATAAGCTTGCTGTGCCAAGTAAGCTGTGTTATAACCTGACTTTTACAGTTACAAAGAAAAAAACCTTGCGATACGATTATTTCAGGGTTTTGCAGGGATTTTTTTCTGTTATGCTTTTTTCTGCAGTTACATGTCATTGAGAAATCGCTTGAAATTCTTCTGTTTTGCATACGCATAATAGAAATCTGTTCCAAAAGTTTCCTGGATTATTCTGTAGTCCAATGCTGTCTGGTCCTGGCTGCTAAACTTGCCATTGGAACAGGTGGAAGAGGGGTACGCCCGCCAGAAGGTATTGGACGCAGTCCGCGCCATTGAAATGCATATGATTCTTTCGTGCATAGCAATGGGAATCCTGCAGAGCCTTTTCATGCACTTACCACATGTGCCGGACGGTTCCCTTGTGCATCATCCCTGCTC
>CAMWOK010000051.1 GCA_947175845.1 uncultured Lachnospiraceae bacterium
CCCGCAGAGCGGACCTCATCACAGTCTATTTTATATTATTCTCCCGTCTTTTTCCAGATTTTTATTTTGTCCGCCTCGCTGAATTGTCTCCATCGGGCGCGCGCATCCGATTTTTGCGCAGTTTTGTTGCCTGGACAATCTGGCGCAAAAACATTTCAAAATACGCCTCCGTCTGCTATAATAAAAATATCGCTGCTGTATTTCAGGCGCTATCAGTAAAAAGCCATCTCAGAATGCAAGAAACTGTTTTGAAGGAACGCCAAAGCAGTTGCCAAACTTGTGAAAACAGAAGCTTTCCTATTATATTTGGGAAAATACAGATCGGGAACCAACGCCCCGCAGAACAGATAACGGAATCCTCAGTCTTTCAAGACAGCGCTCTTGGCCGGACTTTTCCATGCCTGCGGGCTAAAAAAGAGCGGTATTGTGCTGCGATATAGATGAAAGCCGCGCATTTTCAAAGGAACGAACCATCAATTTGTTACCGGAAAAAGAACTACAAACTACAATCGCAGGGCGCATTTCAGACACGCTCTGGCACACGCAAAGGAGCACTCCACATGTTTAAAAACGCAACAGGCACTTTCCTGTTAACCGCAGTCAACGCCAAATACATCCATTCCAATCCCGCCGTCTACAGCCTGAAAGCCTACGCGGACAAGTATTATCCCGACCGTCCCGCAGGCTGTGCGCTCGAGATTGCCGAGTACACAATCAACCAGACCACGGGCGCCATTCTCGCGGATCTGTACCGAAAAAAGCCGCAGGTCATCGCGTTCTCCTGCTATATCTGGAACTGGACGCTGATACAGGATCTGCTCGCAGAGCTGCCAAAGCTGCTGCCGGATACCGACCTGTGGCTCGGCGGACCAGAGGTTTCCTTCGATGCGGAAAAAATCATGCAGGCACTTCCCCAGCTCACCGGAATCATGGTGGGCGAGGGCGAGCAGACTCTTCTGGAACTGCTGCACGATTACTGGGAACAGCGCGGTTCGCTGCAGGAGATCCCGGGGATTGTCTGGCGGGGCGGTTTTACCGGCGCGCGGCAGGCTGCGGACATTGACCGGATACCTTTCTGGGCCGCCGTGGACACTCCGCACACAGACGCCCTCGCCACGTTCAAAAACCGCATTCTCTATTATGAATCCCAGCGCGGCTGTCCGTTTCAGTGCGCCTACTGCCTCTCCTCCATCGACAAAAAAGTGCGTCTGCGCGCCATTGACACGGTGAAAGCGGAGCTGCAATACTTTCTTGACAACCGGGTTCCACAGGTGAAATTTATCGACCGCACATTTAACTGCAGCGCAGATCACGCGCTCTCTGTCTGGAAGTATCTGGCAGAAAATGACAATGGTGTCACAAATTTCCACTTTGAGATCGCGGCGGATCTGCTGACGGATGCGCAGCTGGATGTGATGCGCGGTATGCGCCCCGGCCTCATCCAGCTCGAAATCGGCGTGCAGTCTGCCAACGAGACGACCCTGAAAGCAATCAACCGGCATATGGATATCGACGCGCTGCGCAAGACGGTATCCACCATTCGCGGATTTCAGAATATCCACCAGCACCTCGACCTCATCGCGGGACTTCCCCATGAGGACTACGACAGCTTTGCGGAGTCGTTTGACACAGTGTACGCTATGGCGCCGGACCAGCTGCAGCTTGGATTTCTGAAAATATTAAAGGGATCTCCCATGGAACAGCAGGCCCCAAAATACGGCATTGTGTACAGCGCAAAACCGCCCTACGAGGTGCTGTACACAAAGTGGCTGCGCTACGAGGATGTGCTGCAGTTAAAGGAGATTGAAGAGATGGTGGAACTCTATTACAATTCCGGCCAGTTTCGCCACACACTCCTGGTTCTGGCACAATTGTTTCCCTCGCCGTTTCACATGTATGAAGCACTCGCCCGGCACTACCGCGCAAACGGACTTTTCACAAACGTCCCTGCAAGAACCTACCGCTATCAGGTGCTGTTTGATTTCGCCTGTGCCGCCGCCCCGCACCAGCGCGCACTTTTTGCTGAACTTCTGACCTTTGACCTGTATCTGCGCGAAAATCTGAAATCCAGGCCCGACATTGCACCAGAGAACACTGCCGCAGAATTAAATACCTCTGAACCAAATGTTTCAGAGGTAAATGCCTTAAAGAAAAAAATACGCCAGTTTTACGCGCGGGAGGCGCAGGAACACTGCTATCTGAAGGGATATGACAGGTGCACCAGCGCCCAGCTTACGCGGATGACGCATATCGAGCGCTTTTTCTATCCCGTCTGGGAATCGCACGCCGCAGACTGCATGAAAAAGCGGGACACCCCCGCATACATCCTCTTTGACTATCAGAACCGCGGTGCGCTGACACACGACGCGGCATTTTATGAAATATCGCTGTAAGGAGCTGTCAGGAAAATCTTTCCGCAGTATTTTGCGCTGCGTCGCGTCGCGACACAGCGCCTGACAGCTGCACTTTACAGAAGCTCTCTGTACACCCGCAGGACATTCCTGCACAAAATGTTCTCGATCTCCGCGCCGGTGAACCGCTGCCGCCCGAGCGCGTCCACAAGCTTATCCATCTGAGAACAGTCCGCAATCTCAAGTTCCCCGTCAATGCCGTCAAAATCGGAGCCAAGCCCGAGGCACTCCGCGCCGCCGACATTGACAATGTGGCGCGCGTGCTCCGCCATCCGCGCCGCGCTGGAATAGCTGTCGTTCGTCTCATTCAAAAAGCAGCCGTAATAATTCAGCCCGATGACGCCGCCCCTGTCCGCTATTTTGCGAATCATGGCGTCCGTGAGGTTTCTTGCGTGCCCGCACAGCGCGCGCGCATTGGAATGACTCGCCACAAACGGCTTTTTCGTGTGGTTTGCGACATCCCAGAACCCCGCGTCCGACAGGTGGGAGACGTCGATAATCATGCCCAGTTCCTCCATGCGCTCGACAAACAAAAATCCCTTTCTCGTCAATCCGTTCGTGTTGTCAAATCCAAATAATCCGCTGTCCCCCGATCCGTTTTGCACAATAATATTCGGGAACGCCAGCTCGTTTGGATAATTCCACGTCAGCGTCATCATGCGCGCGCCGCGCCGATACAGGGTTTCCAGATTTTCAATCTCCCCCTTGCAGCATCCGCCCTCCTCGATTGTCATGAGCGCTGACAGTCTGCCCTGCCGCTCATTCCCGAGAATCTCGTCGTAGGATTTTATGGCACCAATGTCATTTTTGTTCTGCTCAATCTCCTCGTAGAACACGTCTATCAGTTCCGACACGTACGCAAACGGGTCAAGTCCCCTTTTCAGGTCAATGTACATGGCGAAATTCTGCAAAAGATAGCCCGCTTTCTTCATCTTCTGAATGTCTACGTGCAGCGTATTCTGGGAAAGCTGCTGCGGCGCCCCCCGTCTTCTGCTCTCCCAAATTACCGATATCGTGTCGCAGTGCATATCCACTATTTTCATAAAATCCCTCCCGCGCAGCCACCGCTATGACTTCTGCTTTTCCCGGAGCAGTGTCTTGAGCTTTTTGTATATCGCACTGCTCTTCTGGCTGTCCCGAAACTCCTTGCTGAGTCCGTTATTGATGGCAACCCGCGTCTTGTAGCTGTTGAATATCTCGAGTATTTTGTCCGTGTATTCCTCCTCCGTGAGATACTGCAGCAGCTCCTCCTTCGTCGCCTTGTTCGAATCCGAAACTTTGGATTTGCCCTTGGGTTTCGCCTTGGGCTTTGGCTCCTCCGCCGCCGCAACGACAGGCGCTGCCGCCTTGGGTTCCTTCTCCTCGCCCGTAAAATTAGCAACTCTCTGAACCTTGACGCTGCGCTCCGCCCAGAAGTCAACCAGATGGTTGAATCCGGTGTCCTTCGATACGATGTAAAAACAGTCGTCAGCATCCTCCCGCTTTGCGATCATGTATCCCAAGTAGGACGCCAGCTGAAAATCCAGCGAATTTTTGGCGCCCGTGCCCGCCTTGTAGGATTCCAGCCGCGCCTTCTGCCGCACAATCTTCTCCACCAGTTCCAGCGAAAACGCCTTGCTCTGTTCTGTGTACATCACGCAGATGACGTCCTGCTCCCCGAGGTTTTCCACCCCGGCAAATCCATCTGCATGGACATTTTCATAGTCTATAAAGTAATAATTCATATTTCCTGCAATTTCCTCCTCATTAAATCAATTCTGTCGAAACCATTTCCAACAATTTTGTCTGTATGATTTATTATACCATGTCCCCCTGTTATCCACAACAAAAACAGTGACGGCAATCACGGTAAATATCGTAAAATTACGCTTTTGTCTCATCCGGCAGGTTCATAGTTCTGCCGGATCCCCTCTGCAAATTCCTGTATTTCCTGCCGAAACTGCGCCGGCTCCAGCAGTTGTGCGCCGCTTCCAAAAGAGACAATCCAGGTGATGACCGCTGTTTTGTCCGTAAAGCCATGCGTAAAAAGCAGGCTTCCGTCGGACTGGCGCACAAAGCTTTCCGGCCCGAACTCCTCCACCAGACGCCACTCAAACTGCGGCTGAACGACGGCTTTTACCTCATACCCGCAGGGAAAAACATGCTGCTGCGACAAGTCCGGAGGCGGCACAGGCCGCTTTTCAAAATGCGCCTCTGTCCGCAGCGCCACCATGCGGTTGAGCTTGAACAGACGAAAGTCGCTGCGCCGAGTGCACCAGCCCCACACATACCAGCTCGACCACTGAAAGATCAGATAGTACGGCTCGATGACGCGGCTGGTTTCCCCTGTCGGCGCAAAGTAGGTGAACGCGACGGTGCGCGCGGTGCATATCGCGCTGTGAATCAACTCGATTTTGGGCGACAGGGATTCCCTGTACCGCGAGGAGAGGTCTATCAGGATGTGGTCGTCCCCCGACAGCACGTTCGATGCGTCGGACGACAGTTTTTCCATCAGCTGGGCATAACGGCTCGTACCGCTGACACTGTCGAGACTGCGAAGCCCCGCCAGCACTGCCTGCATGTCCGAGGTACTCAGCAGCGTTTTGTCTATCTTGTAATTGTCCATAATCGAGATCCCGCCGTTGTGCCCCTGCTCTGTCACAAGCGGAATCCCCGCCATGCACAGCGCGTCAATATCGCGGACTATCGTGCGCCGCGACACCTCGAATTTCTCTGCCAGATAGGGCGCTGTCACCTTCTCCTTCTACAGCAGTATGGACAGGATTCCTATCATTCGATCCAGTTTCATAACGTTTCTCCGTATTCTGTTTGTACAGTCCTCAAAGCCGCACAGGCAGATTGCGTGCTCGCGTATTGTAATTGGGGTCCTACTTCATATCCAGCCTGTTTCGAACCGCTCTGTCCGCGATGGGATACATCCTTTCCGACGGCAAATCCTTCGCGCACAGTATTCCGTTCTTCCTCTGCGCATTCCACTTGCGCACCAGCGGCGTCAGATCCGCAATGCGGCTGATTCCGGTATCCAGAAAATCGCGCAGCGCGCCCTTCTTCAATCCAATCTGAATTGCCGCGCGGTTGATGGCATTTCCGTTTATGCTTCTGTCCGGGTCCCACTGGCAGTAAACCTCTGCCTCTCCAAACACTTTCTGCCACTCCTCGCCTGTACAGTCGCGCGCGTCCGGGGAGGTCAGAACCGCTTTTTCCAGCAGCGCCTCGAAGCTGCTCCGATAAATATCCAGCGCCAGAATGCACTCCTGATTTTTCCTCGTTCCCCAGTTCGAACGATACATCATCCACAGAAAAGATGGCTTTATCCACGTCATCCGATTCTCGTTAAAATGTTCTCCAAAAGTCTGCAATTCAACCGCTTCCCTGGCGATCTCCTCATTGTACGCCTGGTAGACGCGGATGCACTGTCGGTCATACTGCGCAAAAACCTCTCTCTCGTACGTCATATCTGCCCTCCTGTCTGTTCCTCACACGCTCTGCATACAACGCCCAGCCTGTTTTACTTCCTTATTTACAAAATAATAATAACATCTATTGCATCTGTGCGCAATTCGTTGACCCTGCATTTTTTGCATGATATAATTTTCTCAGGAACTGCTAGGAAAGAATTTATGGCAGATTCGCTATGCCATAGTCTCGGAACGCTTAAAACGGAGTGGAATAAATTGAATTGCAATTGAATGCAATTCAATGCATTTAAATACAATTCAACACATTCCATTCGAAGTCCGCAGAGCAGGCAGGAATGTCACGCACAGGAACTTCTCCTGCTGCAGATGTGTTTTTGCAGGGAATATCTTATATAGCAGGCCGATTGTACGATAATTCTATAATATACAGAAAGGAGACTCCGGTTGAACTTTAAATCAAACCTGAACAAAAGTTTTAATACACAAACTTCCATGCACAAACTTGTTATAATATTTGTAATACTTTTATGCAGCGCATTTCTCCTTGTCGGATCAGCCTGGTATCTTGCCCGCGCAAAACAGGTTGGCCCGGATCTGCCGGTTCGGCAGAACACCGCGCTCTACCCGTCCCTCTCCCTGCCAGAGCTGACCGCCTCGGCGTCGATTGTCGTGCGGGCCGAGGTCGTCCGGGTCGGTGATACCATTTTGAAGGAGATCCCAGTGTCCTTATCAGAAGATATGGAGACGGCAGGGGGAAGTATCGGCATTCCCGTCACGCCTATAACCCTGGCAGTCCGTTTCGCCATCAAGGGCGACACGCTTGAAAAAAAGCTTACCTACTATGAGGACGGCGGACAAACTGACACTTATATCCAGCTGCCAAATGGATATGCCATGGAAAAGGGAATGGAGGTCATCCTGTTCTTAAACGCAGACGGCTATGGCTGGGGCGCACAGAGTATCTTTCCAGTTGATGCGGATCAGGTCATCCTGACCAATGCGGCCGCAGACTACATTGGGCGGGACAACGTGGCCACACTGGAAACACAGGCTCTGGATTCGTGCGTAAAAAATCAGATCAAAGCAAAACAGGTTCCTGTGATGCCCGTCGACGCGTTTATCCACTTGATTCAGTCGATGGAGACAGAATAAAAAAGGAACAACAAGTTCACCCGAATTGGATGCAACAGGAACTATTGCAGAGTAACTCCTGTTTTTCAGACAGCAAAAACAGACCTGTATATAAAAATACAGAGCATGGAAACCACCATGCCCCATATTTTTATCATTCCAGAAAGTTTTCTATGTTGTATCTGTGCCCTCTCAAACACTTCTCAATCCGGCTCAGCTCTGCCCCCCAAAGGCATACCTGGCCTGCCAGACTTCGGATTTCAGATTTCAAATTTCTCTATCTGTTTCGCAGAAGTCCGTTTCCGCCGCGAGTACATTCTTCTCCACATCATTCATTCAGAAGATTCTGCACCGCATTCCACTCGATGACAGGCAGGTTCTTCTGGCCGGCTGCGGATACCTGTTTCTTCTTCGCACCTATTTTGACGAAATTGACAATCAGGCTTATCACACCGGCAGCCAGACCGATTCCCGCAGAGCCGATCGCTATCAGCACATTCATATCATTTTCAACGAAAAAATAGCAGCCTGCCGCCACAATAAGCCCGAGGATAACGCAGACAATCGGCGTGCTGAGCATATCGTTTTTCATGGCACCGAGCGCCCAGGACTGCGGTTTGCGGCAATAGGGGCACTCGTCCCTGAAGTCTTTGGAATAAATATGTTTTTCCGTGGCATTGCGGTGCGCACTTTTCACCTCACTCACAAGATTCTTGTGCGCCAGCTCGTTTAATTTCTCTACCTTCTTATCTTCGAGTTTCTTAAAATTGCTGTTCATCTCCGCCTGTGCTGTGATCGTTGCAATAAGCATTCCGCTGTCCTTCATGCACTGCTCGCATTGAAATGAATACGGCACATCGATCGAAGCGGTTTTCTTGTGGACATAATACGTTCCCATGGATGGTTTCCTCCTGCGTGTACAAATTTTTTTCTTATATTATAGTCCTGCCGCGTCCGAAAATCAACTGTTTTTACATTACTATGGTTGTCAAAACTTGCCGGCTGTCCATCAGCGCAGTACACTTTTATTCCTGTTTCCATTTATCTTTTGCCCGGATTGTTATATAATAGGCGCAGAGCACTCTGTCAGATGTGGGCGCAGCACAAAAATACCCGCCAAAGGCGGGACGTTATCCCGGTGGTGGAAATGGGATGCACGATGCATCCGCATACACAAATATCTGACAGAAATAACGGATTTCAGGCGAGGTGTGACATGATTTCTTCTGATATATTAAAGACTGCTGCATATGACTTTATCCAATCGAATGAGCACCTTGGCAGGCATGTGATTCTGCTGGGGCTTGCCGGGAGCTATTCCTACGGGACAAACAACGAAAAAAGTGACATTGATGTCAGGGGCGTTGCCCTGAACCGAAAGTCGGACCTGATCGGCCTGACCAGCTTCGAACAGTATGTGGACGCGCAGACCGACACCGTAATCTACAGCTTTATGAAAATGATCACGCTGCTTTTGAGCTGCAATCCCAACACTATAGAACTGCTCGGACTGAATCCGGAGCACTATCTGTACCTGCACCCGCTGGGGCAGGAGCTGATTGACAACGCGCATCTCTTCCTGTCAAAGCGGGCCATCCACTCGTTTGGCGGCTACGCGGACGCCCAGCTGCGGCGCCTGCAGAATGCGCTGGCGCGGGACTCCTACCCACAGAGCGAGAAAGAGCAGCACATTTTTAACTCCGTCAAAAATGCCATGTACGATTTCCGAAAGCGCTACGCGCCCTTTGAGAACGGCGCAGTCCACATCTACACAGACAAGGCGGTAAACCCTGATTTTGAGCGCGAGATTTTTGTCGACGCAAACCTCACGCACTATCCGCTGCGCGATTACAAAAATATGTGGAACGAGATGAACAACATTGTCAAAGACTATGACAAGCTCGGCAAGCGCAACCGCAAAAAGGACGACAACCATCTGAACAAGCACGCCATGCATCTGATACGGCTCTTTATGATGGCGATCGACATTCTGGAAAAGGGCGAGATCCGCACCTGCCGCCGGAAGGAGCACCGCCTTTTAATGGATATCCGAAACGGCTGCTACCAGAAGGCGGACGGCACGTTTCGGGAGGATTTTTATGCGCTGTTAAACGACTATGAACAAAAGCTTGACGCCGCTGCCAGACATACAAGCCTGCCCGACGAGCCGGACATGGCGCGCGTGCAGGAGTATGTCATGGCAGTCAACGAGAGGGCAGTGCGGGATGAGGGATTGTACTCACCAGTCTTTCTTTAAGTCCAGATTCCAGTCAAGGCTGTAGGGACCGTCCGGCAAATCGCGCAGCATCTCATAGTAGTGATAGCGCCGCAGTGAGGGAGAGTCCGCCGTCACTGCAAGATCCCCGTTCCAGAACTGATATCCCACCAGATAGGCATCCATCATTTCCTCCCACGAGCTGTACATTCCCTGCAGGACCAGCGAATTTTCCAGCGAGGCGTCCATGGCTTCCTCGTAACTCATATAGCCGCACAGATAATAGTCGGCGTAGAGCTGGTTTGCCCTGCACAAATCCCACGCGGCAATGTACTCCGGGGCAATTTTGTTTTGATGCATCTGGTATGCAATCACATACCTGCCCGGATTTTCTTCAGTCCCCAGCTGCGAAAGCTTATCCAGCAGTTTCTCCTGGCCCGCATCCAAAAGTCCCCATTCCTCCAGCTGTTCCATGTACTCCCGGCACTTCTCCCTGTGGCCCTCCGCTATCAGGCTGTCCACGGTCTCCCTGGCCGATTCCGCGTCCCGCACGCTCCAGCTGGACCGAAGCATCATGTCCGCCAGCGCTGCATTATCCTCCGTGGGCTCAAGTCCTCCCACGAGCTGCCAGTCCCACCCGTTGCTGTAGGTGAGCGCCGCGTAGG
This sequence comes from uncultured Lachnospiraceae bacterium, assembly GCA_947175845.1. Taxonomy (GTDB): domain Bacteria; phylum Bacillota; class Clostridia; order Lachnospirales; family Lachnospiraceae; genus COE1. The sequence goes on from CAMWOK010000051.1 coordinate 9,842, forward strand.
ATGCGTTGAACCACTGTATTGTCTCCGGAAGGGACGGCGCGCGGCGGTTGTTCAGTCCGCTCTGCGCCAGCAGGTCCGCCATGGTATCCTGTCCTTTGCTGTCCCTGTCATTCCCTGTCTTTTTATCCCGGTAATACTCCGACAGATTGATTCCATAAGCCGCCTCCAGCTCCTGCAGCAGCTGGTCGGTGGAAGCGTCATACCCGCCGCTTCTGAGCGTCAGGTCACAGATGACCGCATAGGTGTCCTTCAGTCTGATCATGCACCGCACTTTCGCCACTGTATCCTTTTCTGCACCTGTCCCTGCAGTTTCCTCATACGTCACAATGTTGTAGGCCGCCGTCTCGAACCCTTCCATCGCCATAGTCTGGCTTCTTCGGATATTGCCTGCGCCGGACTCCTCTGCAATGCGGCAGTCCGCATCAGCGTTGTCCTCAAGCCTGGCAAGATAGTTCAGCGTGGGCAGTTTGTCCCACTCTATCCGCACAGAGACCCCGTGCATACTGGCCAAGATCCTGCTCTGCGTCACCTCCGTCATACTGCCCATGGGCGCCATGACCGGGCTCTGCAATGTGCCGTCTGCAAACGCGACCGTCGTCGTTCCCAGATACTGATATCCGTCCGCCCGCTCAAGCGCCGGGCTGCCCTCCTCCGGCTCGTACACATCCTGTTGCGCTGCCTGCCTCTGCGCGTCCTCCTGTGCCCACACGCCGTCCACAGTCAGACAGTCCGGGGCAATTCCATAGCACTGTGCAAGTTCCCCGACAATCGGCGCTGTGTGCTCGTCGCTGCCGATTTCTGACAACTCGAGCGTCCACTCCACGCTTCTGCCCGCCTCCCGCATATCAATATAAAACACTTTCTTCACCTGGTAGGGAATGCCGTTGTAATCCATCCTGTCCGCTGAGACGACCAGATATTTGTCATCGCCGGCCTCCACAACCTCCCCCGCCTGAACATCGGCGTATTCCGGGTCATTCTCCCATTCCTGCGCCTGCTCCCTGGCAAGTTCCTCCCAGATCTCGCAGGCCACATCACTGGATACCTCGGACGTGTAGACCATGGCAGAGAATGACAGCCCATGGTCATAATAGCTGAGAAATCCGTTCTCAGACGTGCTGCCAACGGGTGCGTACACCGCGTGTTCCGCCTTGTCCCCAAACGAATCTTCAACCATCACCTGCTCGATATACGCATATTGTGCGGAATCTTCTCCCTCCGCGGCAGGCGCCTGCGTTGTCTCCCTGGCCTCAGCCACAGTCTCCTTGTCCGTCTGCTGCGCGGTCTCCTTCTGTTGTGCAGTCTCAGGTTCCTTGTCCCCGCTGCCGTTGTCCGCGTTCCCGCAGCCCGCTATGACACAGGCAGTCATCAGTATCCCAAACCATACTTGTATACGCTTCCTCTTCTTGTTCATCGGCGCCTCCTTTGCCTTTCTCTGTCAATGTACAGAATCTATCCCGGCGCATTCCCGAGAATAAATGCAATAAGTTTCCCTGCGGAATTTCTTTCAAAAGGAAAAACCCTATTGTAATATTTGTAGTATAGTAACATAGACCAATAAACTTCATAGCCTCCTTTATCGTACTCTTCTTCTGTGGGAAAATAGGACGAACATCCATTTGTGTATCCATTTACATAAAAGAACGGATTATTTAACTTCTCCATTGGCTCAAGCGCAAACTCAACCATCAACTCATATGGGACGCCACAAACACACCATTTTCCAATTGCAAAATATTGAACCTCTACCACTTCCTCCTGCCTGCACACCCCTGCACGATGCAGCTTCTTTATTTCCTCCATCCATGCCCTGCCGTCTATCCCACAATAATTCTTTGCTTCCTGTGCAATTTTTTCCGCCATCGCTAGAGATGGCACATCCACATACAGGCTCATTTCTCTTGAATACATCTCAATCGACGGCGTGTCTGACACTTCAATCGACGCGATCCTCTGCGATAATTTTTCCCAGACAACGGCTGCCATATCTTCTAAAGCGGTGCGCGATCTGACATATTGCGGTCCGTCTGCATCAATTGGCGTTTCTGCGGAATTGAAATACTTGGGCGCTATGTTTCCGGCGGCTCCTTGTATCACCATAATCGGGCAACCGCACTTCTCCTGCAGCAACTCCCTGATACTCCCAAAGTAATCCGGTGATATCAAATAATTGTCGCGTTTCAGTACATTGCAATGAGCCGTTACTCGAATCAAAAGCAATTTACTTTCTCCATTGTCCAAACCGCATACTTTCAATATGCCGGCTCTTTTGTCCAGATTTGGATTATCCGCTCGCCTATTTACGCCAATATCTACTTCTGCATTGTCCCACCCTGCTAAAACCGGATGCATATCATGCTCCGCGCGCTGTACCTCCATTAAAATATTTCTGCATACCATCTCAAAGTATTCTTGCGAATCATCCACATTTGGCGCGGAATGACAATGGGAAAAGCACAACATTACTTTGTCGCGTGGAACTTTCAAATGATTGCTCACTTGAATTCGCAGCATGTCGGCCAATTCCTTCTTAAATCCGATACTGTCAACTGTGATCAGGCAGTGGCGGCCTTCACTTTCCCATACCGCCACCTGCGCTAACAGCGGTTTCAATATCCCTCTGGATGTATTATCCGTTCTGTTAAATCCAATCAGCTGCAACGGAATCCTGGGTGTTATGTCTGTTTCCGCATACCCTAATTTTATCATTGTCATATCCTTCCCGGTTTATTTTCCACGACATTCTGCTGCATAATGCTTACAACCATAAAAACGTATAGTCAGATTATACCACTATCTATGGGGCAAAACAATTGCCATGAGCCACATTTCTTATCATTCCAACGCCTTTTCTATAAGGACCAGAGCATTTAATGCTCTGGCCAGCTGCAGCTCCTTACCGATACACACTGTCCCTCAATTCCATAAATTCCTTCCGATCCACGATCTGGGCATATGGCAGGTTATATAATATCTGGCCGTCCTTCATCAGAATAACAGAATCAAATCTTTCCAGCGAAGTTCCAACATCATGCGTGACCATGATGATCGTCTTCTCCATGGACAGGATCTTATTTAACAATGCGTCTTTTTTGCCCTCGTCGACGGCGGCAAGCGGCTCGTCGAGCAGGAGGACTTCCGTATTTTCATTGTATACTCTTTCTAAGTTCAGCAGGTTCTTTTCCCCTCCGCTCAGCACACTGCAGTCCCCGCTCTCTAAGTTCCTTTTGTTTTCACTACAAAAAGGATTCTCCTTTATCTCATCGTAACTGCCAAAGACCGTTGTGTTGTCTTTATGAGCTGCCGAAAAAACAAACTCATCCTGGTTCAGCACGCCGATATAATTGCTCAGATCCTTATCCCGGATATTCAGTCCACAGAAATATACATCCCCCTCATAGGTGTCGAGCTGGGACGCAAGGACATGAAAAAGCGTACTTTTTCCCGAGCCGTTCACACCGATCAGAGCATACTTCTTATGCTTCTGGATCGCAAGGTCGATCCTGCCAAATTGAAAATTGTCCCAGCTGACAGACAGATTTTGCACTAAAATATACGGCTGGTCCTCCCTGCACGATATCTGATCTGCACGAACGAAATTATCTGCCTGATTCACACCTTTATCCGTATTGATAAAGTCCAGAAACGCCTGAATAACCTCGTCCATGGAATGCAGCAGACTCTTATTGTACAAGATATCCTGAACAGGCT
>CAMWOK010000052.1 GCA_947175845.1 uncultured Lachnospiraceae bacterium
ACAAAAATCGGAGTGATGGAGGAAATATGGACAGGCAAAAATCGTGCGAAGACCCGGCGCTGGTGATGGAGTGTGCGCTGGATATGGGGGAGACTATGCTGCGCTGCGGGGCGGAGATACTGCGGGTTGAGGACACCATCACCCGCATCTGCACAGCGTACGGCGGTGGGATTGTGGATGTGTTCACCATCCTGTCGCTGATTATCTTGAGCTGGAAAACGGATGCGGGGGAGAATCATACCCTCACAAGGCGCATCAATCCGCATCCGACAGATTTGAATAAGCTGGAGGATTTGAATGCGCTCTCTAGGTACATATGTGAACAGAAGCCACCGTGCAGCGAGATTCAACAGAAAATCCGCGCGGTCATGGCGCCGGAGAAACGGCGTATCTACAAGTCAAAGATGGTGGGGTACGTGCTGTTGGCATCCGCATTTACCCTGTTTTTTGGAGGAAATCTGCGAGACAGCCTAGCGGCCGGCGTGGTCGCAGTGCTGATGTATCTGTGGGATTACTGTTTTGCGTCGCACGGCAGGAACAGGGTGGTGTACAGCCTGGTGATATCCATCGTTGCGGGAATTCTCTGCAGTCTTTCCGTGCTTGCGGGGATTGGCCAGAATATTGACATGGTGATGATTGGAAGCATTATGCTGATGATTCCCGGAATCAATCTGATGAATGCGCTGCGAGACATGATGTGCGGGGATATTATCACGGGGATTCTGCGGCTTGCCGAGGCGCTGATGATGGCGGTTGCGATCGCGGCGGGCTTTGGTATTGCGATGATGCTGTTTGGAGGACTGCTGAGATGATAAGTACATTTTGTGAGAAATATTTTGTGATGATACTGACGGCTGCGTTCGGCACAATCGGCTACTGCCTGAACATCAATGTGAAGCGGAACAAGATTGTATATGGCTGTGTCGGCGGGGTGGTATCGACGTTTTTGTACTGTGTGTGCGTGGAGGCCGGGCTGACCCTGCTTGTGCAGAATCTGATCCCGGCGGCGGCGGTGACGCTGTACGCGGAGATTCTCGCCAGGACGGTAAAGGCGCCCGCAACGGTATTTTTGATTCCATCCATCATACCTCTGGTGCCGGGAGGCAGGCTCTACTACACGATGCGGGCCATCGTGGACGGCGATGCGGACGCGGCGAAGATATACGCGATGGAGACGCTTGTGATTGCGCTTGGTATCGCGGTGGGAATCGTGGTGATCTCTTTGATGTTTTATCATGTCAGCCACAAGAACATACAGTATAAAGTTCGGTTTGACCGGTTGGCAGACAGCGGGCAAAGCGGGGCGCCGGACCCTGCGCACTGCCCGCGCAGCGACAGCGGCAAATAGAGAGGCCAAGATGGGGTGCAGAATGCTCTGAACATAGCGCATTCTGCACCCCATTCGGGTCAATAGATATCGGCATCTGTATACTGGCACGGGGTGTGTTCCCGCGTGACGCTTTCACGGTACAATTTGGGGGTGACGCCCGTGCGTTTCTTGAACAGGCGGCTGAAATAGTAGATGTCCGGAATGCCGCACAGCTGTGCGATTGTCTTTGTCGGGAATTCGGTCACGACAAGGAGTTTTTTTGCCTGCTCGATGCGCTGGCGGTTGACAAAATCGGTCAGCGGAATGCCGACTTCCTTCTTGAACAGTGTGGACAGATAGCTGGCGTTGACGTTCAGCCAGTCGGACATCGCCTTCAGGCTCAGGTCAGCCGTCAGGTCGGAGTGGATGTACGTGATAATTTTCTGAGTCAGCAGAGAGTAGTTCTTGAGGGTGTGTTTGCGGATCAGGCGGCAGTAATCGAGCACGATGCGGGACCGCACAGTGTGGCACTGCTCCTTGCTCGTAATCTGCTCGATAAGCTGGACGTGCTGGTTGGAGCACAGATCAATGTGAATCGGATGTACGCCGGCCTCCTCTGCCTTTTTTCGAAACAGGGTGTTGAAGGCGATTGTGTAGTCTTTGTGGTCGCGCAGCTCGTCGGGCATGCGGTGCGGCATGGTCAGCGAGGTCATTTTGGAGACAAGCGCCATGGCCTTTGCCTCGTTCCCCATAAAGACGGCATTGAGCATTTCACCCTCCAGCGCATAGCGCATCTCAATCATCTCGATATTCATCATGGAGTCCTTTGCCTCCCGGTACTGGCGGGAGTAGGATTCATACCATTCGTCCATATCGTTTAAATCCCGGTAGATCGTCTCGTACTGGTCCTGTCCGAACAGACTGTTGCCAAGTGTCAGAAAGATGCTGTAGTAGAGGGCAGGAACAGGAAATGATGCAAGACGCAGATAGTAGCCCTGCAGGACTGTGTGGAGTTCCTGCGGAAGCTGCAGTTTTGCGGCGATGTCATTCAGGCGGGAAGGGCGCATCTCCTCAAAGAGTACAGGGCCGCAGATCATCAGTAAGTCGCTGCCGGGAATGCGCAGAAGACTGTAAGAGCACTGAAAGGTGTCCTTGAGGTGGCATATGGTGCGGTCTTTCAGGGTGTTTATAAATTCCCGGACAAAATCCGTCTTGTAGTTTTGCAGGATGTCCGCCCGCAGCCCGCCGTCCATCCATGCATAATCATTGTTCGCGGATGTGACAAAGTGTGTGGGGATGCGGTTGTTTTCCAGGAAACTGCGCACAAATTCCAACAGGATGTTCGCGGCTGGTGATCCCGACGTATCGTCTATGATTTGTTCTGAAAAAATTTGTTCTGAAAAAATTTGTTCTGAATTCAGGTTTTCTGAACGCAGATTTTCTGATAATGTTTCTTGCGGCAGACTGTTATGCATAGGATTCCACTCTTTTCTAAAAAGGCTCATCTCAAAATGGGATGAGAAGCTGTCCTGTCTCAATTTATTCAAATAATCCAGATATTTTTTATTTATTTTTGCACATTATTTATGCAAAAGCAACACAATATAATAATAATGCAAAAAAATCAAAAAATCGTATCTCCCCAAAGTAAAAATGTGAAAATATGATGTAGATATGCAGAAAATACAAAAAAAGCACGGTGAAGTATGGAAAATTGTATAAATTAACAAATGTATGCGCGAACGGCAGCACAATATATTGGTTATTTTATATAAGGATACAAAAGCAAACCATAATTGCCGGACAAACCGAAAGGAGGACTTTACATGAGAACGATTATCAACCTGAACAAGAACTGGAGGTTCATCCAGGAGAATGCGGGGCTTCCCGACAAGCTTCCGACTGACTGGACGGTGGTGGATCTGCCGCACACATGGAACGCGGTGGACGGACACGACGGAAACGGCAGCTATGACAGAGGATGTTACTGGTATGCGCGCACGTTTCGGACACCGGTCCAGCCGCTCGCGGGCGGGCGCGTGTTTGTGGACATTCCGGCGGCGGGGCAGCAGGCGACCGTGTACGTGAACGGGAAGGAGGTCTGTTACCACGAGGGCGGATACTCTACATTCCGCGCGGATATCACGGATGTGTGCAGCGCGGACGGCGACAATCTGCTGGTGGTTGCGTGCAGCAATGAGAACAAGAGCAGCGTGTATCCGCAGTCTGCTGATTTTACATTTTACGGGGGACTTTACCGAGGGCTCAATCTAATCAGCGTCCCGGAGACACACTTCGAACTGATGTATTGGGGCAGTGACGGACTCAAGGTGACAGCGACACCGACGCAGTGCGGCGGCGCGGAGTTTGCGCTGGAATCCTGGGTGGTGAGCGCGGACGAAAACTTTACGGTTCAGTATCACATCTGTGACGCGGACGGGAAAGAGGTGGGCTGCTGTGTCCGCCCGGCAGACAGCACGGCTGTGAAGCTCTTTGTGCCGGATGTGACGCTGTGGGACTGCGACAATCCCTATCTGTACACGGTCACTGCAGTTTTGCAGAGGCGCAACGAAGCGTACGATACGGTCAGCGCGCGCGTGGGTGTGAGAACCTTCTCTTGCGACCCGGACAAGGGATTTATCTTAAACGGCGTTCCGACGCCCCTTCGCGGTGTCAGCCGCCATCAGGATCAGCTCTACAAGGGCAATGCGCTGACCAGGGAGGATCACTATCAGGATGCCAGGATTATCAAGGAACTTGGCGCCAACACAATCCGTCTCGCACACTACCAGCATGCGCAGGACTTCTATGACGCGTGTGACGAGCTTGGATTTATCGTGTGGGCGGAGATTCCGTTTATCAGTGTGATGAACCCCGATCCGGCGGCGCACCAGAACTGTATCACACAGATGAAAGAACTCATCTTGCAGAATTACAACCATACAAGCATCTGCTTCTGGGGCGTTTCCAACGAAATACTGATCGGCGGCATCTCGGAGCAGCTCGTGGAGAACCACAAGGAGTTAAATGCGCTGTGCAAGGAGCTTGACCCGACCCGCCTGACAACAATCGCGCATGTGTCCATGACGCCGGTGGACAGTCCGGTCCACAACATCACGGATGTGGAGAGCTACAACCACTACTTTGGCTGGTACGGCGGAAAGATGGAGGACAACGGGCCATGGCTTGACAACTTCCACAAGGCACACCCGGAGATCTGTCTGGGACTGTCGGAGTACGGCTGCGAGGGCATCGTCACCTATCACGGGCCAAACCCGGCGTGCAAGGATTACAGCGAGGAGTATCAGGCGCTGTATCATGAGCATATGGCAAAGGTGCTTGACGAGCGTCCGTGGCTGTGGTCGAGCCATGTCTGGAACATGTTTGACTTTGGCTGTGCGGCGAGAAACGAGGGCGGTGTCGCAGGGCGCAACAACAAGGGGCTTGTCACGATGGACCGCTGCACAAAGAAGGACAGCTATTACATTTATAAGGCATACTGGAATAAGGAGCCTATGGTTCATCTGTGCGGAAAGCGCTACGCGCAGCGCGCAGGTGAGACGACAGAGATCCGCGTGTACTCAAATCTGCCGACCGTTTCTCTGTTTGTCAACGGGGAGCTTGCACAGGTCAGGACGGCGGATAAGGTGTTCGTGTTCACCGTTGCGCTGAAGGATGGCTTTAACAGCATTCTCGCGCAGGCGGACGGCTGCAAGGACAGCATGACGCTGGAGAAGGTGGAGAAGGAGCCTGATATCTATGTGCTTCCCGAGGTGAACGAGCGGGCAGAGGGCGTCGCAAACTGGTTTAAGCTGGTGGGCGATCTCGACCTCAAGGCGCCGATGGAGTTCCCGGAGGGCAAGTACAGCGTCAAATGCAAAATGGAGGAGCTGGCGGAGTGCCCGGAGGCAATGGAGATTGTGACAAAGGCCGTGAAGCTTGCGACGAACTTTGATGTGCGCCCGGGTGTCGGCATGTGGGATATGATGAAGTCCATGGCTCCGGAAGGAATGGTGAACATGGCTGGAAACATGCTGCCGGAAGGATTTTTGGAGAGCCTCAATGCCCAGCTGATTAAGATTGACAAGAAATAAAGACAGTTTGCAGACTACAGCTCAATAATAGAGATAAAGGCAAAGTCCGAGAGGAGGATTTTTATGGCAAAAAGTGCAAAGGCTTCCATGCCCCCGTTTGGCATGGGGGACAAACTGGGATACATGTTTGGCGACTTCGGAAATGATTTTACGTTTATTCTTTCCTCTAGTTTTATGTTAAAGTTCTATACGGATGTCATGGCGATCGACGCGGCGGTGGTCGGCCTTCTGATGATGGCGGCGCGGTTTATCGACGCGGTGACGGACGTGACGATGGGACAGATTGTGGACCGCTCAAAGCCGACAAAGGACGGCAAGTTCAAACCGTGGATTAAGCGCATGTGCGGACCGGTGGCAATCGCCTCATTTCTGATTTATCAGTCGGCATTTGCAAATATGGCGTACGGTTTCAAGGTGTTCTGGATGGTTATCACCTACATCCTGTGGGGCTCCATATTCTACACCTCCATCAACATTCCGTACGGCTCCATGGCTTCGGCGGTCTCGCCGGACCCAAAACACCGCGCGGAGCTGTCCACATGGAGGACAATCGGCGGTACGCTCGCAGGGCTTGTGATCGGTGTGGGAACACCTATGTTTGCCTATGTGACAGTCAATGGAAACACAGTTTTATCAGGTTCGCGCATGACCATTATCGCAGGGGTGTTCAGTGTGCTGGCAATCGTCTGCTATCTGATCTGCTTTAAGCTGGTGCGCGAGCGCGTGGAAGTTCCTGCCAACAACACGAAGCTCAATGTCGGAAACATGTTAAAGAGTCTTGTGACAAACCGCTCGCTGCTGGGCATTATCGCTGCGGCGATCGCGCTTTTGCTTGCGATGCTCACGATGCAGGGGATGGCGGGCTATGTGTTCCCCAACTATTATGGAAACGCGGCGGCGCAGTCCATGTCGTCCTTAACGGGAAGCCTTGCAGCGCTGCTGATCTGTGCACCGCTCGCGGTGAAGCTGTCCACAAAGTTTGGAAAGAAGGAGCTTTCGGTGGCTTCCTGCCTCGCATCTGCAGTGATCTTCCTCATCTGCCTGATTGTGCACCCACAAAATCCGTTTGTGTACGTTGCATTTTTCACGCTCGCTTACGTGGGGCTTGGATTTTTCAACACAGTGATCTGGGCGATGATCACGGACGTTATCGACGATGCGGAAGTGCGCAACGGGGTGCGCGAGGACGGCACGATCTACTCGGTGTACTCTTTTGCCAGGAAGCTCGGACAGGCGCTCTCGGCAGGACTGACAGGCGCTCTGCTTACCATGATTGGCTACTCGACGGCGACCGCGTTTGACCCGGAGGTCACGGAGCGGATCTTCAAGCTCTCCTGCATCGCGCCGATTATCGGCTTTGGACTTGTGGCGGTATTTTTGCTCCTGATATATCCGCTCAACAAGAAGCGCGTGGAGGAAAATGTTGCGGAGCTTGCACGCAGGAGAAAATAGGAACCTTTTGACAAGATGACAGAGAATCGGAGAAAGGGGCGGACAATGGCAGACAAGTTTTTGGCATACACCAAGCGAAGCGACTATCTGATCTGCGTGGACAGCGACGGCTGCGCCATGGATACCATGGACATCAAGCATATCCGCTGTTTTGGACCCTGCATGGTCGCGGAGTGGGGGCTCGAGGAGTGGCGTGACGCGATACTCGGGCGCTGGAATGAGATAAATCTGTACACGATGACGCGCGGCATCAACCGCTTTAAAGGGCTGGTGAAGGCGCTCGGGGAGATACAGGAGAACTACTGTGAGATTGAGGAACTCGATGTGCTCGAACGGTGGGTGGAGCAGACGCCGGAGCTGTCCAACGCGGCGCTTGAGCGGGAGATTGAGAAAAATGACAACATCTGCCTGCGCAAGGCGCTGGCGTGGAGCACCGCTGTGAACCAGTCCATAGACAGGCTGCCGGAGGAGGACAAACGTCCTTTTCCGGGAGTTTTAGAAGCCCTCAGGCGGGCGTACCGGGACGCGGATGTCGCGATTGTGTCCAGCGCGAACCTCAGTGCGGTGCTGGATGAGTGGGATTTTTACGGGCTGTTAGAGTACACGGATGTGGTGCTCGCGCAGGATTCCGGAAGCAAGGCGTTCTGCATCGGCGAGCTGATGAAGCGGGGATATGCCCCGGATCATGTGCTGATGTGCGGCGACGCGCCGGGAGATTTGGATGCGGCGGAGAAGAACGGGGTATACTACTATCCGATTCTCGTGCGGCAGGAGGCACAGAGCTGGGAAGAGTTTGGCAGGGAGGGGATCGCGCATTTTCTAAACGGCACCTACGGCGGCGCTTACCAGCAGGAGAAGAAGCAGCAGTTTCTTGATAATCTTGGCGGAAAACAGGAAATCAGAGAGAAATGATAAAGGAGAAGTGATAGAATGGTAGATATCAAAGCAAAGCCGTTTAACCTGTCGGACGAGGACTGCAGGTGGGTGGAGGACACCATAGCCGGCATGGATATCGACGAGAAGATCGGGCAGTTGTTTTTCAATATGGGTTCGTCGCGCACCGAGGACTATCTGAAGATGACGGTGAACGATTACCATATCGGCGGCATCCGCTACAATCCGGGCACGGCGGATGAGATTTACGAGCAGAACCGCATTCTGCAGGAAAACAGCAAGATTCCGCTGATCATCGCGTGCAACACGGAGAACGGCGGCAACGGCGCCTGCACGGACGGCACGCTGATCGGAAGCCAGACCAAAATCGGCGCGACCAGAAATACCGACTACGCGTATCAGCTCGGATACATGGCGAACAAGGAGGCGGCTGCAATCGGTTGCAACCTGTCCTTTGCGCCGGTCAGTGACATTCTGTACAACTGGGAAAATCCGGTCATCGGGCTGCGCACGTACGGAAACGACCCGCAGCGGGTGGCTGACATGGCGAAGGCGTACATGGACGGCGCGCACGCAAACCCGGGATTTTGCTGTGCTGCAAAGCACTTTCCGGGGGACGGGCTGGACTTCCGCGACCAGCATGTGGCAAACAGTGTAAACGACATGAGCTGCGAGGAGTGGGACGAGACGTTCGGCCGCGTCTACAAGACTTTGATAGACAACGGGCTTGAGGCGATTATGGCGGGGCATATCATGCAGCCTGCCTACGCGCGCCACTTCAATCCGGATCTCACAGATGACGAGATGATGCCCGCGACGCTCTCGCCGGAGCTGATTCAGGGGCTGCTGCGCGAAAAACTCGGATTTAACGGGATGGTTTTGACGGACGCGTCGCACATGGTGGGGCTGACCTGCCGCATGAAGCGCAGTGACGTGCTCCCGGCCGCCATCGCTGCGGGCGTCGACATGTTCCTGTTCTTCAACGAGATGGACGAAGATTTTGCGAGCATGAAGCAGGGGTACCTGGACGGGCGCATCACCGAGGAGCGGCTCGACGACGCGCTGCACCGCATTCTCGCGCTCAAGGCGCACATGGGACTGCACAGGAAGGCGAAGAGCGCGCTGATGCCGCCGCGGGATCAGGTGCATGAGATTGTCGGGTGCGAGGCGCATGTCGCCATGCAGAAGGAGATTGCAGACAAGTCCATCACGCTGGTGAAATATAAGGACAAGGACGTTCTGCCCATCACGCCACAACGCTACAGACGCATAATGATTGTGTATGTGAAAGGGCTGTCCGCGCCGGGGATCGTCTCGCTGTTCGGGGCGAAGAAATCTCCTGCGGAGACGCTGCGCGACAAGCTGATCGACAAAGGATTTGACGCATTTATCTATGAGAGCCCGATCGAGAAGATGCAGAAGCAGATTCAGGCGGGCGAGAAGCCGGACATCAACATGTACTTTGCGGGGAAGACACCGATCAAGGAATTCCGCGAAAATCAGGACTTGATTCTCACGCTGGTGGATATTGCGGGCGGATTCCAGCCGGTTGCACGCCCGGCGTTTGGCATGACCAAGGGCGGCGGGGAGATTCCGTGGTACGTGTTTGAGCTTCCGGTCGTGGTGGTCGGCGTACAGCACCCGTTCGTGCTCGCCGACATTCCGCAGGCGCGCACCTACATCAACACCTACGACAGCAATGAGTCTACGCTGGACGCGCTGGTTGCAAAGCTGATGGCGGGCAGGGAGGCATTTGTGGGCGAGGACCCGGTGGATTCCTTCTGCGGTATTTTTGATACACGGATATGACGGACGCACATGGCCGCATAAGAAAAGCCGCTTTTTGGCGATGTGCGGCCGGGGAAGAAACGGCATCAGCCCTGCCGGGAGTGGCGCGGGAGGGCTGGCGCCAGATTTGTATGAGGAGGTAAGAAATTATGCAGATGACTTTTCGCTGGTACGGCGAGGGGAACGACAGTATTACGCAGGAGCAGATTAAGCAGATTCCCGGCGTGACGGGTCTTGTCTGGGCGCTGCATGACAAGGCGGCGGGCGAAGTGTGGGAAGTGGACGAGATTGAAAAGATGCGCCATCAGATAGAGGATCACGGCTTCAACATGGATGTCGTGGAGAGCGTAAATGTCCACGACGACATCAAGATCGGGCTGCCGACGCGCGACCAGTATATCGAGAATTACAAGCAGACGTTGCGCAACCTTGCAAAATTCGGAGTCAAGGTGGTGACTTACAACTTTATGCCGATCTTCGACTGGACGAGGACAGACCTGTTTCACCCGATGGAGGACGGATCGACGGCGCTGTTTTACGAGAAGGCCAAAATCCAGGAAGACTACAAGGAGATGGCGGACTATATCCTGAAAAATCTCCATGGAATGACATTTCCAGGCTGGGAGCCGGAGCGCATGGCCAAGCTCGACGAGCTGTTCGATGCGTACCGCCCTGTGACGAAGGAGAAGCTCTGGGACAACCTCAAATATTTCCTCGAGGCAATCATGCCGACCTGCCATGAGACAGGTATCAAGATGGCGATTCACCAGGATGACCCGCCGTGGGATATCTTTGGGATACCGCGTCTGTTGGTGGACAAGGAGGCGATCGGGCGGTTTCTGTCCATGGTGGACGACGAGTACAACTGCCTGTGCCTGTGCTCTGGTTCGCTCGGCGCGAATCCAAAGAATAATGTGCCGGACATCATCCGCACCTACTGCGACCGGATTGCTTTTGCGCATGTTCGCAATGTGAAGCACTTCCCGAACGGGGACTTCACGGAGGCATCCCACCGCGACGCTGACGGGGATGTGGGCATACTCGAGATCATGCGCGCATACCATGACTGCGGTTATGACGGCTACATCCGCCCTGACCACGGCAGGCATATCTGGGGCGAGCAGTGCAGGCCGGGATATGGGCTGTATGACCGCGCGCTGGGCATTATGTATATGTGGGGCTGCTGGGATATGCTGGAGCGGGTTGAGAAAAAGTGATGCGAATCTGAGTCCGGTGCAGAATATATCACATTTTAATTAGAAAGGATGGGTGGTTACAATGATGGATCTGCCATTAAAGATAGATTTTACAGGAAAAGTGGTTGTTGTGACAGGCGCAGGCGGTGTGCTGTGCGGAACGATGGCAAAGGCGTTTGCGCAGGCGGGCGCGAAGGTGGCTGCGCTCGATCTGAACGAGGAGGCTGTCAGGGCGCTGGCTGACGAATGCAAGGCGGAGGGGCTTATCTGCGAGGGCTACAAGGCGAACGTGCTCGAGCTCGACGCGCTGAAACAGGTTCACGATCAGGTGCTGGCGGATTTAGGTCCCTGCGATATCCTGGTGAATGGCGCAGGCGGAAACAATCCGCGCGCGACGACGGACAACGAGTACCAGCACGAGGCCGTGGAAGGGCAGAAGACCTTCTTTGACCTGGATCCAAACGGCGTCGACTTTGTATTCAAGCTGAATTTTCAGGGAACGCTGCTGCCGACACAGGTGTTTGCAAAGGATATGGTGGACAGGAAGGCAGGCTGCATCCTGAATATTTCATCCATGAATGCCTATATCCCGCTGACCAAGATTCCGGCGTACTCGGGCGCGAAGGCGGCGGTTTCCAACTTTACGCAGTGGCTTGCGACGCACTTTGCGGGGACAGGTATCCGCTGCAACGCGATTGCACCTGGATTTCTGGTGTCCAATCAGAACCGCAGGCTTCTGTTTAACGAGGATGGCACGCCGACGGCGCGCTCCAACAAGATTCTGAGCGGCACGCCCACCGGCCGTTTTGTCGACAGCGAGGAGCTGCTTGGCGGTGTCTTCTTCCTGTGTGACGACAAGGCGGCGAGCGCGATCACGGGCGTGGTGCTTCCGATAGATGCAGGGTTTGCGGCGTACTCGGGCGTGTGAGACGGCACAGCCGCGGATTTTAGAACCGAAATTTCATAAATAGAAGCTGATACCATGCGTTCCTTACAGCATACACTATAATAATAACCTTTTGTCGAGGGAAAAATAGTGACCTGTAAGGAACGTATTTTGTCGAATGACTATGCTGACACGCTGGTATATATTTTGCTGCCGGAAGCGTATAATTATGATTTGCCGATCGATTACTGCTATCACCATTTGGCCAATGAGTGGGGTATTTTGTATGTGGACCGGACAAGTGCACTGTACAACACGGCGGGGCAGTTCGCATATTCTGTGCTGCCCAAATGCTATGGGCTGATGGAGTGCAGGGCGGCGCAGGAGCGGAATCTGAACACCCTGAGCCTGGCGGCGTCGGGCATTTTGCAGGTGCAGGGAGAGCCGTTGAATCTGACGGGGAAGAATGTCACGATCGGCGTGATCGATACGGGAATCCGCTACCAGGACGACGTTTTTAGGGATTTTGCGGGCAGAAGCCGCATAGCGGCCATCTGGGATCAGACCATCCAGACAGGCACGCCGCCCAAGGGGTTTGCGTACGGGAGCGAGTACACAAACGAGATGATAAACGAGGCGATCGCGAGCGACAACCCGCTCGCGATCGTCCCGAGCACAGATGTGATCGGCCACGGGAGCGTGATGGCGAGTCTTGCCGCGGGGAGTTCTGTCGAGAACGGAAGTTTTACCGGCGCGGCGCCGGACAGCCAGATTGTGGTCGTCAAGCTTAAAGAGGCGAAACCGTATCTTCGCGAGTACTATAAAATTCCGCCGGGAGTGCCCTGCTACAGCGAGGCGGATATCCTGCAGGCAATCCAGTACCTGCAGAAGTATGTGCTGATTCTGACGCGGCCGCTCGTCATCTGTCTTGGCGTCGGAACAAGCTTTGGCGACCACACGGGCGGGAGTATGCTGGGAAATTACATTGACTATATCAGTATGCAGAAGAGCCGCGTCGTTGTGACTGCGGGGGGAAACGAGGGGAACGCGTCGCATCACTTTTTCGGAATGCTCAGCGAGCGTCAGACGTATCAGGATGTGGAGCTGCGCGTCGGGGAAAACGAGAATGGGTTTATTATGGATTTGTGGGGCAATGTGCCGTATTTCTACAATGCGGTGATACGCACGCCCGGCGGGGAGACTGCCCGCTGGAACAATCCGAGAAGCTACATTCCACAGGAATTTACTTTTGTCTATGAGCGGACGCGCGTTGTGATTGAGTACCAGCTTGTGGAGAGCCTGTCCGGCGCGGAGGTGATCCGGTTCCGGTTTTCTGACCCGACGCCGGGAGTGTGGAACATCCGGATCATCTCGGAGGGGAGCACGGTCGGCGGGCAGTTCGACATCTGGCTGCCAATCACGGAGTTTCTCTCGTCGGACACGTATTTTCTCCAGCCAAGCCCCTACACGACAATCACGGAGCCTGGATATGTGGACACGGCGGTGACGGTGGCGTCCTACCAGACCAGCAACAACAGCATCGCAGCCTCCTCGGGCCGCGGTTTTGCCAGGGATAACGCCATTGTCCCGGAGATTGCGGCGCCGGGCGTCGATGTTTCAACCCCATACGGTAGCAGGAGCGGAACCAGCGTGGCCGCTGCGATCACGGCGGGCGGCTGCGCGCAGCTGTTAGAGTGGGCAGTGGTCAACCGAAATGACATTCTCGTCAACTCGGTCAACGTCAAAAATTATCTCATACGCGGCGCCGGGCGGGATGGGTATCTGGAGTATCCCAATCGGGAGTGGGGGGCGTATGGCAATATCGTGTCAAGTCAGCAAGGCGCCGGTAAAATCAGGGCCTGC
>CAMWOK010000053.1 GCA_947175845.1 uncultured Lachnospiraceae bacterium
ACTGGACACTCATCCGCCACAGTAGAATCCGTGCTTTGCGTCGTGGCTTCTGGAGGGAGGGCAGCTTCTGTAGTGTCATCTGATTGCGGACCTGGTACTATTTTATCCTTCGGCAGTAAGTCGCGCAGCATAGTTTCTAGCTTTTCAGGATTGATTGGCTTGGACAGGAAGCTGTGAAAACCTTCATTTAGATACATTTCCTTCGCGCCTGTGACAGCATTGGCTGTCAGTGCGATTACAGGTGTAAAACGGCAGGGAGAATCCGTATCCGCCATAAGCCGATGCAGCGTTTCGATGCCGTCTAGATCTGGCATCATATGGTCTAGAAAGATTAAGTCGTAATGGTTTTGCCGCGTCAGTGCGAGACATTCCATACCGCTGCCTGCCTCATCAATCTGCACAAGGGTTGCCTTTAAGAGATTTTTGAATACGCGGCGGTTCATGGCATTGTCGTCCACAACGAGCAGATGCGCCTCTGGGGCGGTCAGCATGGTCTGGTAGGAATAGTTCTTTGCCTGCCTGCGGATGCGCTCCTCCAAATCGCCGATTGGCTCTGCATTGATGACCTTTTGTTCCAGGGTGAAATAGAAATCAGAACCTTTGCCGTAGATGCTTTCTACTTGAAGGCGGCTTTGCATCAGATCCAGCAGCTGTGTGGTAATGCTCATGCCAAGTCCGGTACCTTCAATATTTCGGTTCCGCTGTTCTTCAATTCGCTCAAATTCTGCAAAGAGCTTTGAGATATCCTCCTGCTTGATTCCAATTCCGGTGTCTGTTACGTGAAAGGTCAGGGAAACGGTATCTGTCCCGGCAGCAAAGTGACCCTGAACGGATAGTGTAACGCTGCCTTGTTCGGTGTATTTAACCGCATTGTTCATGAGGTTTATCAGAACTTGGCGGAGTCGAACATCATCGCCCCACAGCCGGGATGGAAGCTGGTTTTCTATGGATAGATGAACGGTTAGCCCTTTATTTTCGGCTTTCATGGATATCATATTCATGATGTCGTGGATTAGGCTGCTGAAATCATATTCTCCCTCAATCAGTTCTAGTTTGCCGGATTCGATCTTGGACAGATCCAGGATATCGTTGATCAGGGAGAGCAGACTCTGACCGGCATTCTGGATATCCAAGGCGTATTCTTTAATTTGGGGTTCCGTTGTCTCTCGCAGTATCATAGTATCCATGCCGAGCACTGCGTTGATGGGTGTGCGGATCTCATGGGACATATTGGCGAGAAAGCGTCCTTTCGCATCGCTTGCAGCAAGGGCTTGCTGACGCTGGCGCTCCATCTGGATCAATTCATGAATTGTATTGATCATGGCAAGCAACAGCAAAAAGATGAGTCCGAACGGCAGCAGCGCGTTGTCCCGCAGTTTTCGATTCAGCAGGAAATAAGGGATGAGCCGGGCAAGACATACGATCCAGATAAATGTCAGCCCAAGCGCTGCCAAAAGGTAGTCCCGGATCTGTCTGTGATATAGATCCGTCAATATAGTTGCCATCATAAGCATCAGATACAAACAGAATAGAAGCAGCATGAGAGAGGCGGTTTGCTGTCTGTCCTGCAGTCCTGCCAGCCATATCACTGTAAATATCGCTGCTTCTAGAAGGATAGCAAGCACCATCGCTCGATACAGTTTTTGGCAGCGTTTTTTCTGAAGTGTATTCAGATACAGGAAAAACGGAAGCGGCAGCAGCAGGGTCGTGAAAAATGTCAGATCGTTTGCTGTCTCTTCAAGCAGAGACTGCCCGGCGGCAGAATTGGAAAAGTTCCACACAGCAGCAAGCAGCGTTCCCCATCCCAAATATTCAAGAGAAGCCTCCCGATGGTAGAACAGCCGCAGCGCACCGCCGCCTGCAATACAGAGAATGCTGAGCAGCAATGTTGTAAATACAATCATCAGGTCGAGATAATTCCCAGTCATCATTTGTTCCTTTCTTGTGCGGTTTTGGTTTTTGAAATGTTTTACGAACAGCATTGCCTAAATAACAGTGAAAAACAGTGTCTGATATTTGTGACAGGACAAGGCGGAGGAAGGAGGCAATGCGGTGGCATCGTTGACTGAAGACAACGCAGGACCGTTCTAGTCCTTTGCAATGATGCAAATAGCAAGTCAGCATAAAACAGTTCTACTTTATTATATTATTATAATGCGTAGGATTGTACAAGGTTGTCCGATATGCAAAGTATCCCTGAAAAAGTGCAAATTGTGACAGTTCGTTGAAATTCAGCAGGAATTCTATTACGATGATAAAATATATTACTGTTTTTACGGGCGCAGGTTGAAAGAAGAAGAGAAGAACTATGGTAAATTTATATGGAATGAATATCAAAGAGCTGCCAGATGCCAGAGATCACCCGGCAGTGCTTCAGCGGATCAGCAGAATCCGAAGAAGCAGAGTGATGGAATATCTGCAGGCGGATGACAGGAAAAGATGTCTGGGCGCAGGCATTCTGCTCGCAGACATACTGCCTCTCTATGGGGAAAACCCCGAAAAGATCACGCTGGGGCCTATGGGAAAGCCGGAGGCTGAGAAAATATATTTTAATATCTCACATTCTGGGGATTGGGTTATCTGTGCAGTGAGCGGGGAAAGTGTGGGCTGTGATATAGAAAGGATCGGTCAGGAGCCGGATGGAGTAGCGCAGCGTTTTTTTCACCCAAATGAAGCGGCGTATTTACAAAGGTTTCAGGGAGAGGTCCGAAACGAAATGTTTTTTCGTCTCTGGACGTGGAAAGAGAGCTATATGAAAATGACCGGGGAAGGGGCACACCTTTCCCTGCAGGATTTTGAGATTTTGCCAGTGGGAGAACAGATTCGAGTGCGCCGGGGGCAGGAAGCACTTTCTTGCCGTATAATGGAATACAATTTGATAGGGTATAAGGTGTCAGTATGCGCCAGGGAGACAGCGTTTGCCGATTGTATTACGTATGTTTATTACGACAGAGCCAGGGAGGATAATTTTTGAAAAAATCTATTCAATTTCATAAGTTTCGTAAGTCTATTATAACGAAGATACTAATTACTGTAGCAGCCGTGTTGTTTCTTACGGATGCAGCACTGCTTGCACTTGGTTTTTCGTCGGTACGGGCAACAGTACGCAGAGCATATGTATATTATGCCACGGCGTCAGTGACAGTGGCAGCGGATCTGTTAGCCGGGGCGGATCTGGAGAAAATTCGCACAGACGAACAATATGCGGACGAATACAGACCTCTTCTGGAGGATTTATGCAGGACAAATGATCTGGAATATCTGTATATTTATACGCCGGATATTGAGAACAGTACGATTCTGTTTGATATGGTGATATATGGGAGCAGCAGCCAGGATGCCGCGAGGGCGGAGCGGATTCCCGGAACTGTTGTGCCGTATGTGCTGACGGAGACAGAGGTCTGTGCGTGGAATGGACAGAAGACGGAGCAGGTAGAGCAGACAAATAACCAATACGGGAATGTGATGACAGCCTACAGTGCAGTGTATGACACAGATGGAAATGTGGTGGCTCTGGCAGCTGCCGATGTATCTATGGACGAGGCGATTGCAAGTTTTTTTCATCGATATTGGATCATGGTGGTGACAGTGATCGTCTCATTTGCGTTTATCCTTGTCCTGCTGGCGGTTTTACTGAAAACGCGGGTGTTGAGACCGGCACAGCTCATCAGTGCGCAGATGAAGCAGTTTGCGGTTGACCGAGAGTCCGGGATTGAGAAGATTGAGATAAAGGGGGAGGACGAGTTTGCTCAGATGGCAGATACCTTTTATCAGATGACGCAAGAAATCGACCATTACATCAAAAATATCAATGCACTGACGGAAGAAAAGCACCGCCGGGAGGCAGAGATGAATATTGCAGGAAGGATTCAGCAGGGATTTCTTCCAGGCGAGAGCTTCCAGTCGCAGGACATCCGATTAAAGGCGGTCATGATACCGGCACTGGATGTCGGCGGAGATTTTTATGATTATTTTTGTCTGGATGACAATTTGTTCTGCACAGTGATCGCGGATGTATCGGGGAAGGGAATTTCGGCGGCATTGTTTATGGCAAGTGCCATCACGGTGGTAAGGCAGTATGCGAAGCTGGGGTATTCTCCGTCAGAAATACTGTTCCATACCAACAATACTTTGTGCAGCAACAACCCGGAGCAGATGTTTTTGACCTTGTTTGTGGGGATTTATGATAGCCGTACACGAAAGTTTACTTATGCCAATGCAGGACACAATCCGCCTTATCTCATATCCGACAGTTTGAGAAGCCTGAATGATTCTATGGGCATGGCGATCGGAATTTTTGAAGATGAGGCTTATGTGGAGCGAAACAAGGAATTGAAGGAGGGCGATACCGTATTTTTATATACCGACGGGGTGAGTGAGGCGGTCAGCAGCGACAGCAAATTTTTCGGGCTGCGGCGCTTAGAACAGTTCTTAGAGCAAAGGGATCATGAACAGTGTGTGGAGGCTGTTTTGAAAGGCGTTAGGGATTTTGCACAGGGCACACCGCAGAGTGATGATATTACTATGCTTGCATTTTGTCCTTCGCCGGGGTTTCGAATCTGTGTGACGGCGGAACTTGAAAATCTTGAGGCAGTTCAGCGGTTTATTGTTGAAAATGGACAGTTTTCGCGCAGTTTCCGCAAGAAGATTTGTCTGGCTGTGGAGGAAATTTTTGTAAACATATGTTCTTATGCGTATGAGCAGAGCCAGGGAACTGTGGAAATATTTATGAGAATATCCAATCAGATCCTTGTTGAATTTCGTGACAGCGGAAAGGCATTTAATCCGCTGGAGAATATGGTGGATGTCGAGAACTATGATATGAATACACAGGTGGGGGGACTTGGGAGGCTGATCGCTTTTGATATGGCGGAGCAGGTGCGCTATGAATACAGTAACGGCAATAATATTTTAATTTTCATTTTCGATAAGGAGGAGTAATGATGACGGTCACAAAAACAGTGGAAGATAACAGAGCAGTTCTTTGGGTGGAGGGTTGGTTAGATACAAAGTCGTCACCGGAATTAGGAAAGGAGATTAATGCGCTTTCTGAGATCGAAGATCTGGTACTGGACTTTGGAAAGCTAGAATACATAGCTTCATCTGGATTGCGTGAGATTTTGGCTGCATATAAGAAAATGCAGGAGGTAAATGGAAAATTTTCTGTGATCAATGTTGGCAGTGAGGTGATGGAAGTATTTCGGCTTGCAGGGTTTGATAGGAAGCTGGACATCCGTGAAAAGTAGAAAGTACAGAATGGGGCAGAGTCGATCTGCCCCATTCTGACTATCATGAAATTGTAGTATCGGATTGTTCGGGAACTTCATCGGGCGTTTCGCCCGCTGCTCCTTCTGCGGCTGATTCGGACAATTCAGGATCAGAATACAGGCGTCTTTGCGGAGAATTATCATTTCTGTTTTTGGTTCTGTCTTTCTGGGGAGACTCCTGTTCGTTTTGTCGGAGATTTTGATGCCCCTCTAGAAATTCTTCACGGGTGCGCTGGTCTAACATAAGCTGCAGTTCGCTGCAAAGCTGGCGCTCTTTGGACTCCTTTCTGAGAAGGCGGCTGTTTAAGGTGTCAATGCGCCTGCTGGCAGCGTCCTGGCGTTCCTCAGGGAGCAGCTGTTTGTCGAGATCGCGTTCTTCTGGTGTTAAGGATTCTTTCTGGCTGGATTTCAGTGCCGCTAATTCCATGCGTTCTGGTTCCTGATCTAAGAAACCGAAAGTGTCTGTTAATGTCTGGTGTCCCTGTCTGTGAAGAAGTTCTTTCATGTATTTTACAAGATCGGCACTTTTTTTGCTGTTTCTCATATCAAAAAAAAGTGCCTGGTCGCGCAGGGGTGTCTCCGAGGAAAACAGGGTCTGCTTGTTGTTCTGGCGAATTTTCTTCATGGTTTTCTTGTCTATATGCTTTTCTTTTTCCGTGTGGATGGGCGTGCCGGGCGCCTCAAAAGCTTCCACGGCAAAACCCTCTTTGCCGTGTGTTTTGCCGTCCTTTTTCTTTTCTTTTTTGAGGTAGCGCAGAGTGCCATAGGAATTTTGTATGCGGTATGCTTCGTTGTCTCTTTGGGGGGCATGCTCTTTTTTATGATCAGCGGTTTCCTTGTGTAAAATTGCCTGCCCGGAATCCCAGCGTGATTTTTCGCGTTCTTCGTCAAAATAAATACCCATATTCCCCATACTCGTCACGACTGAGTTTTTTGCCGCTTTTTTCTAGTTCGTGACTTAATCCTTTCAGTATTTGTTCCATGGTAAGGAGAGGCCCGTCAGTTTCCGCGGCAAGAAAGCTGGCGTAGATCAGCGTATTTTTAATCATACTGCCGGAAAGTTCAAACTGCTCTGCCAGATAGCAAAAATCAATTTCATCGGAGACAGGAAGCCTTGATGGAATCATGGACTGCCACATCTGCAGGCGCATGCTGGCATCAGGCATCGGAAAACTGATGATGTCGCTGACTCGGCGGCGGAATGCGTTGTCAAAATTCTGCAGATAGTTGGTGGCAAGAATGCTCACACCGTCATATTCTTCCATTTTCTGCAGCAGGAAGGCAATTTCCATGTTGCTGTATTTGTCATTGGATTCTTTGACTTCTGTACGCTTTGAGAATAATACATCTGCCTCGTCAAAAAAGAGAATTGCCATACTTTTTTCCGCCTCGTCAAAGATGCGGTTTAGCTTTTTTTCTGTTTCACCGATATATTTGTCTACGACGGCGGGAAGTTCGATTCGGTAGAGTTCCATGCCAAGTTCCGCAGCCATTACCTGCGCTGCCATTGTCTTTCCAGTGCCCGGCGGTCCGGCAAAAATCATGGCGGTGCCGTTGCCGTAGGCGGATTTCTCCAGAAATCCCCATGTCTCGTAGACCAGTTTGCGGTTGCGCACGCGGCTGATTATGTGTGACAGCTGCAGTTTGGGAGCATCTGGAAGGATCAGGTCCTGCATCTGGTAAAGACCCTGGATTTTTGTTGCATATTGATCCAGGGAGTGGGAGGAGACACCCAGTATGGCAGTTCGCAGGTACTCTTGGGTGATGCTGTCGGTGCCCTGACTAAGTGCATATGCCTTGGCAAGTTCTAGGATATCACGCATTCTGCCGGGCAGAAAATTGTAGCGATTGAGAAAATCTGTCCGTACATCCTCCGATTCCCACGGATACGCTTTGGTTAACTGCTCATACAATTCTTTGTCTGCTAGTGCCAGCTTGGAACTGATTGAGAAGGGCAGATACTGCCTGGAAAAAGCGCTGCCCTCGCGAAGTGTTGGCTTGGTACCTAGAAGGAAAACAGTCTCTTCCTGTTCAAGCCAGATAAACAGAGGGGTTAAATCCTCCTCGTGCTCCGGCAGTTCTATGACGAATAAGGCGTGCTGCAGCAGACACTCGATCTGTATTTCCCGCAGATGGTCTTTTGACTGCAGCTTTTCATAGGATATTACAGCAAGGCTTTTTTGGGACAGAGCAGCCAGATAGGCATAATTGAGTTTGCGCCCGCTTCCCTTTACCCCTTGCAGATAGATCAGCTTTTTGCCGGGAACACGGGAGAGGCAGGCGCAGATGGTCTTGTATTGTTCGATCCTTTTCCCAAGAAAAGGAAGCTGTCCATGAGTATCATAGTACCAGCACATGCCGGGGAGCTGCCGTTTTTCCAGACAGACTCCCCGCAAAAAGAGAAGAATCTGCGGTGTGATTTCAAGATAGATATCTGTGTGTTCTGCGTCGTTCCTTCGTTCATAGAGCAAAGGCGCGGACTGATAAAACAGTTCAATGCCGAGAACGCCAGTTCCTTCGTAGACCATGAAAAGATTCCACAGCGACAGTGTAAGAAAATTTCCGTTCAGCGCTGTATAGAAAGCGGCAGCCAGCAGCAGCATGTCTTCCCGTTCTAGCTGTGCAGAGAGTGCCACGTAGAGAAACGGTGAGAAGACTTCATGCTCGGCGCTTTGCACAGCTTTTTGCAGGAGAGAATAAAAGGATACTGCAGGGGGCGCCTCGGTCTGATGTGCGCAGACCTGATCTCCCCAGTGCATCAAGTCCTCTACAAATTCCTGGTAATTGCTATATTGATTCATACGGACTCCTTTATAGGTGCAGCTGTAATAATAGAAAATATCCTGAATTCATTTTGTCACAGTTTCAATGGACTGCTCTGAGCTGCAAAGAGATCATTTATTTTGCGACAGCTCCTATGATTTCTTTGAGTGTTTTGGTGAAATCAAGCTCCAAATCTTCCCGATACAGCTTCTGCATCCGGTCATACTGATGCTTCGCGTCTGACTGGCGGCCGCTTTGGTACAGGCAGAGAATGAGCTGGGATGCGATTTCTTCATTGTAGGGATCGGCCTCAATGATTCTCTGGAGAAATGGAATCGCAGCATCCGGCCGTTTCTGATGGATTCGTTTGGCGGCGCCGGATTGAAGCACCTTAAAATATTTATTCTCTAGTTCCTTTGTCATTCCATACGCCCAGAGATAACCGCTGTTTCCCATGTAGCTGCCAGGATAAAGCCGCATAATGAGCTCTGGCTCCTCCTCGCATGCTTTGGAGTCTTTGAAGTAAGAGGTTAGCTCCGCCAGGTCGGAGTCGACGAGCTGCATCTTAAGGGAATATCTTTTCTTTTCATAGGCGATCAGATCTTCAAGTCCTTCCTGGGAGAAAACCTGACGGATGCTGTAAAGGGTAGTGTGAAACAGGGCGATCGCGTTCTTTGATCCTGCTTCCGGCCACAAAAGTTCGATTAGAACGTCTTTGGAGACGCCTTTTCCCTGTAGATGAAACAGGTAAGCAAACAGTTCCTGTGCTTTCTTTGTCCGCCATTTTACTTCGTGTGCATCTGAATCGGGAAGAAATACATGGAAACAATTCATGCACTGGACTGTGATTTTTCCTGATTTTTTTTGAGCTGTTTCCGTATGCTCTGTTCCCTTGGCAATCAGATAGAGATATCGGGTATCGTTGACATTTCTGTGGACAGAATTGATTTTGTTCAATGTCTGCTGCTGCTTTGGCGTAAAACCTAAGTTCCATATATGGTTTTTGGCTAAAAACAGATTGCCTGTCCGGGACTGTTCTACGGCTTTCCGGTAATCGCCCTTGTTCCAGGATAAAATGGCAAGGATCTCCCATGCGGCAGCAGTCTGCAGCGTCTCGTACTCGGAACCCTGTATAATGCTCATGGCTGCCTGTTCTGCAGCAGCCATGCTGCCTGATTCGAAGGCAGCTTTCATCTGTTCTGCAAGAATGCAGTTTCGCAGCAGAAATCCATCTGGTATATGTCCCACAGGTATATCAAAGAGCGACAACAAGTGCTCTGGCTTTGGCGGTTCTGTTTTGTGATTCTGAAACAGCATAAAAATGTTCCATGCTGCATATAAAAACGGATTCTGCTGAAGCGAAAAACCCCGGCTGTTGTATTCAGAGAGCAGTCTGACAGCACTTTCAAGCTGGTGGAGGCAGCATTTAATCTTGATCTGTTCTGTACAGACTGCTTTGGCGGTTTCATTCCAGGTAGTTTCTAGGTCTGTCTCAGACTGTGCTAAATATTGATCAGCTTCTATCAAATTGCCTTCTTTTCGTTTGGCAGCTGCGACGAACAGCAGAACCCGCTTGTAATCCTGCAGATGACCCGCCGCAACAAATTCTTTTTGTGCCTGCATAATCTGCAGGTTTGCTTCCTGGGTCTGTCCGACAGCCATCAGATATTTGCCATAGACAAATCTGCTCTTGGTGCTCAGTGTGCAGTGTACAGAGTCGAGGAATGAAAACCAGCGCTCCAAAATGCCGTAAAGTCTGTCATCTAACATGGAATCGCCGGATACCTCGATCACGGTCTGTACAATATCTGCCGCTTTTCCGCGGCAGGCGTATTCTGCCGCCTGAATCTTATCACTCGTCTTCAGCAGGAAGCAGGAAGCAGTTCGAAGGGCGTTCTGCTGCTCCTCAAAGGTGGTCTGCGCAAGCAAAAAATGCCGGAAAATAGAATGATACCGGTACAGGCTGCTGACTTCGCCTAAAGTCTGGACAAAGAGTTTTTCGTTTACAAGATAGCGCAGCATACTTTCTGAATTGTGAATACCGACGATTTTGTTGCAAATTGCCGGCGTCATATAATCCAGAACTGCAGTTTTGGTCAGAAATGTCTGGATATCAAATGGAAGTGTTTTGTATACCCGTGTCATAAAGTAGTCGGAAACTTCCAGGTTATCACAGATTTTTTTCAGGTTTTCGAATGAAGTGATCCTTTTTTGCTGGTGCAGCTGGAGCATAATCTGAGCAATTCCAACGGGCCATCCTTCCGTGCAGTCATAGATCAATGCGGTCCATTGCTCCGAATGTTCGCCAACATTTTCAAGCAGCCTTGCAATCTCAGGCAGACTGAATTTCAGCTCCTCTGTACCGATACAGAATGCTTGTCCGCGCTGGACATATTTCTCCAGAAAAACGGGAAGAGAGCGCTTCTCGACAATAAACAGACGGATTTTTCTGTCCATGGTTTTGATTAAGGTATCTAGTAAATTAAAAATATCAGGGTTGTTAATCTCCTGGAAATCATCAAGAATCACGTTGAGAAAGTCGATTCGGATGTCCAGCCATATGACTAACTGTTCTATTAAGATATCAATGTTTTCCAGAAGGGGGAGTGAAATATTAAAATTGTCATTGGGAGTATCCAATGCATATTGAACGGATCTTGTAAAATTGCGAACAAAGGACATCAGATCATTGTCTGTGTCGTCAATGCTGTACCATGCGCTTTTTCCCGGGAAATGAGATACATAATTGGCAAGAATCTGCGTTTTTCCGTAACCGGCGCCGGCATTGAGCAGAATGATATCTTCCTGCAGAGAGGCAAGAAGTGTGTCCGCTGTGCGTTCAGTATATCCTTTGTCAACATTTGGTATTTGGATTTTATTGTTCTCGTTACTCTTTTCGTTAATCATATGTATATCTTTCTGTATTGAAAAGGTTTCCTATGAATAGTCAGTTTAGAGTCATTATAAAATTTTATTGGCGAAAAAAAAGCAATTTGGTACAAATCGCATTTTTTGAGGTATTATTTGCAGAAAAAGATTTCTAAACAGGGAGATTGTTTAGAATTTTGTTCAGTATTGTGTTTTATAATCGAAAAAGTAAGGAGCTGTCATAAGATGCACAGGCACCTTAAGGAGCTGTAGCAAAATATTCCGCGCAGACTGCATCGGTTATGTTTCTGCAGATCCTAAGAGTAAAGTACAGAGAGTTACAGTATGGCAAGGCTGCACTGTAACACAAAAACAGCATGTTGTGAAAAAGAATTTTACTTTAAAACAGAAAGGAGGAGAGGGCATTGGCGGCAAAGAGCTGCTGATGCTGGAGGATTATGGCTGAATATTTATCACCAGGCGTATATGTAGAGGAATTTGACTCAGGCGGAAAGCCGATGGAAGGCGTTAGTACAAGTACAGCCGGCTTTATTGGTCTTGCGGAGAGAGGTCCGGCAGAGGGTGTGCCGCAGCTTGTTACCAATTTTGCGGATTTCAAGAGGAAATTTGGAGGGTATCTCTCTGAGAATGAATTTGGGGAGTATCGTTTTCTTTCCTATGCAGTGGAGCACTTTTTTGTAAACGGGGGGTCTAGATGCTATATTTCCCGTGTGGCGCCAAGCGACGCGAAGGCTGCGATGGGGACGGCTCCGCTTTCCGATGCAGTGCTGCAGATCCGGGCAAAGAATCCAGGCTTATGGGGAAACAACATGAGCATTGTAGTGACACCTGCAAGCAAGGCAAAGACACAGATTTTAGAGGAGCTTCAGACAGCGGACGGAAAACAGTATGCAGTCAAAAATTCGGCAGGATTTAACGAGGGAGATGTGGTTGTATATAAGGACATGACAAATGTTGTATACAATCGTGTCGTAAAGAGTCAGGACAATATCATTGTCTTCGAGAAAGAGTTTGAGGAGGATGTTGTCGACAAGAATCTGCTGCCATCAAAAGTGATTTCTACTTGCGAGTTCAATCTGGAAGTCAAGTATGATGATATTGTAGAATTTTATGAAAATCTTTCCTTTAATGTATCCATTCCGAACTACATTGAGAAGAAAACTGCAAAGTCTGATCTGATCGTTGCAGAGTATGTCGGAGAGAAGAGCAGCGAGGCTGTTGCACCCTTTGACGAGATTGCCGGGACGGACCCGGAGAAAGCTTTCTGTGTCGTTTCATTGAAGGGCGGAAGCAATGGTTCTGTTGCGAACATCAGTGCGGCTGATTTTATCGGTACAGATAAGGGCGCAGGAAAGAGGACCGGTATCCAGGCATTTCTGGACAATGACAATGTTTCGATTATGGCGGTGCCAGGAGTGGTAGATCCGAATGTCCAGCTGATGCTGGTTGCTCATTGTGAGAATCTTGCGAGCCGGTTTGCGGTGCTGGATATGCCGCGGGATGCAAAGAAGATGGACGACATCATTGCCCACAGAGAGATCGTGGACAGCAATTATGCAGCGATGTATCACCCTTGGTTAGAGGTGTTTGACCCGTTGGATAAGAGAAATATCGCGATTCCGCCATCAGGCTCCGTGATCGGAATTTATGCGCGCAGCGACAATTCGAGGGGGGTACATAAGGCGCCTGCCAATGAGACAGTGCGTGCATGTGTGGGATTAGACTGCCAGTTCAACAAGGGCGAGCAGGACATTCTGAATCCGAAGGGCGTGAATCTGATCCGATCTTTCCCAGGACAGGGAATCCGTGTCTGGGGTGCGCGGACAGCCAGCAGCGACCCAAGCTGGAAATACATTAACGTGCGTCGTCTGTTTATCTTTATTGAGGAGAGCATCAAGGCCAACACAAACTGGGCAGTATTTGAGCCCAATGATGAGGTTTTGTGGGTGCGGGTAAAGAGAACAATCGATGTATTCCTGACAGGACTTTGGAGAGGCGGAGCGCTTGCAGGGTCTGCGCCGTCGGAAGCATTTTTCGTTGACTGCGGCAGAAATACCATGAGTCAGGATGACATTGACAATGGAAGACTTGTGTGTGTGATCGGCGTAGCACCAGTGAAGCCGGCTGAATTTGTAATCTTTAGAATTTCGCAGAAGACAGGCGATTCCGTATAGGATGTCAGATAAAAATAAAGGAAGGAGCGTAGTGAAGAGATGGCTAGTACCCCATATGCAAAATTTAGATACAAGGTGGAAATAGATGGTTTAGAGGCCGGAGGGTTTTCAGAGGCATCTGGATTTGATGCTTCGATCGATGTGATCGAATACCGCGAGGGCGATATGGTTCAGACGCCGATGAAACTTCCGGGATTGAAGAAATACGGAAATATAACCTTAAAACAGGGCGTGGCAGATTCCATGGTAATGTACGAGTGGATGATCGCAGGTGTGGAAGGCGAAGTAGAGCGCAAGACCATCACGATTACAATCTTGGACGAGACAGAGACAGCGACAGCGTCATGGCAGGTGATCAATGCATGGCCGGCAAAGTATACAGCA
>CAMWOK010000054.1 GCA_947175845.1 uncultured Lachnospiraceae bacterium
TTTTTCTCAATAGTAGCATATGTATTTTTATAAATCAATCCTTATTTTCCAAATTGTGCAAATTTACATAACTTTTTAGTTATGTTTACCACAGACATCTTATGTTATCCCTGTATTCTATACAAAAACACGCAAAGAAATAACCCGCATGACGCATCATGCGGGTACTGTGTCCACCCAATACCATCTGTCATTCAAAAATCCCGGAAATCCTGTCCTGAATCTCGTCCGGGGAGAGTCCGTCCACACTTTCCACAAGCGCCTCAAAGGACGCTTTCGCCTCGCTGAGCTTCTGCGCATCCGCGCCGTGCCGGTCGATGTAGGACCTGATTGACTCCTCAAGCTTCACCTGTTCCCCGCTGTCAATACCGAGCGTCCTCGACAGGTCGTCGCTCTCAAAAAAAGCCGTGACCTCGCTGGCAAACGCTTTTCTGAGTTCCTCCTGCGCCTGTGTCCTAATGTCACTGACAACATTTTCCATATAACTGTCTGAATCCTGGGCTTCGCCGCCCTTGAAACCGGCCATGCCGCCTGCCATCAGCGTGGCGGCAACCACCGCTGTCATCACTGCCCGCTTCACACTTCGTCACCTTCTGACTTTCCCTGCGCTGCGTTCATCACCTCGATCGCCTCCTTGCTGATCAGGTTCTCCTTCTGTTTCTTCCGAGAGGTCACAGGCTTCTCAGACCACGCCATCGTCTTGATTCCAGGGGTCGTTGTCCGGATTCGCAGGTAACTTTTTCCATCCTCGACAAACCGGATGATGGAGATGTTTCTCCACTCGTAAAACTCAAACGGGCCAAACTCGATCTTGATCTCCTTCAACAGACCTTTCGCCTCGAAATTTACCAGCTTGTCATCCACCCTGACAGGCATGGTATAGATATATTTATTATCGGTAGTCTGAATAATTGTCGTCTCAAATAGCGCCGATTTTCCTTCTTTACTGACTCTGATCGCCGCCATCGCCGGTATTGGAATATCCTCTACATTCATGCGCGCACTGCTCCTTCCTTGTCAATCTATATAGTATAGTATAGTCTGACTGCTTGTCTGTTGTCAAGAATAAACGCAATGCGGCTGCAGGCGATCCTGTGTCAATTCTGTGAATTTGTGCGAAGGTCTTCCTTTTTTTCCTGTTTTGTGTTAAATTAATATGAGGTTTTACTTATCAATTCAGAAAAGGCAGGTTATCAAAATGGCGAATATAAAAAAGAAAAAAGAAACAGACGAGACCAACAGCAGCGGTGTCAGCAAGAGCAAGGCAAAGCGCGAGGAGCGCAAAAAGGAGGTTGCGCGCGAGCGGATGCACCGGCGGACCGCAAAAATTGCAGGTGCCGCTGTCGCTGTTGCCATCCTTCTGGTCATCGCGGCCGCTGCCGGAAAAAGCATTTATCTGGCGGCCATGCGCACGACGCCGGACTCCAACTTCAGCGCCGGCCTGACCGCGGACGGCAGGATCGAGGGCGTCGATGTCCGGGATGCGCTCACGCTCGTCGACTACGCGAACATCCCGATTCCGGCGGACGAGGTCGCCGCGACCGACGAGGAGGTGGAGACGGACATCACCGCCACATTAGAATCCCACAGGGAGGAGAGCACAGACGAGACGATCGCCATCAAGGACGGGGACCTGGTCAACATCGACTATGTTGGCACGATCGACGGCGTTGCGTTTGAGGGCGGAAACAGCAATGACGCCGGCTATAGTGTGACGATCGGATCTGGCTCGCTTGTGGACGACTTCGAACAGCAGCTGATCGGCCACAAACCCGGCGAAACCGTCACGGTGGACGTGACCTTCCCCGAGAACTATGGCGGACAGGATATTGCCGGAAAGGACGCGAACTTTTCCGTCACCATAAACAGCATCACCGTCACGCCGGAACTCACCGATGAATTTGTCGCAGAAAACTTTTCCGAGGAAGGTCTGACCACCGCCGAGGAGTACCGCGCATACGTGCAGAACCAGTTTTATGAGCAGCACCTCGAAGCGTACCTGACTGGCTATATCCTCGACAACTCAACTGTCAAGTCCTACCCGTCAGACTATCTTAAAAAGCTGCGGGGCGTCACAAAATACGACGACGAGTACATGCTGCAGTACTACAACCAGAAGTTCTCCTCCTACGGACAGACGCGTGAACATGTGTGGGAGACAAGAGGTCCGGAGATCACTGACGAGCTGTCCTACGAGAAGGAGCTGCGCCAGCGCGCTGAGGAGTCCGCCAAGACAGCCATGGTCTACCAGGCAATCTTTGAGGACGCCGGCCTCACCATTGACATGGACGCGTATTTTGCAGAGATGACCGCAGAGAGCGGCGAGGACGCTGTGACAGCCATGAAGGAGAACTCGGGCGAGGGCTATCTTGCCCAGAACCAGATGCGCGAGGCAGTCATAGACTATCTGATGTCCCTGTACAAATAACTCAGAACACTTTCCCTGCATCACACCACCGATGCACCATTTTAGCGGCACATTTCCTCCACATTGACATAAAAAAACGGGCACAACTGCCCGTTTTTCTTATTCAAAGGCTGCCAAAAACAGCTGCGCCTCCACTGCCGCGCGGGTTCTACCAGTCCAGCTCAAACGCCGCAAACGCATCCTTCGCGGCAAAGTGCTCCTCCTTGTAGCGCAGCAGGTACGCCTTGAGCTCGGCGCTGCAGTCCTTCATGTCCGCGAGCAGGCCGTCAAAATTGTCCTCGTTGATGCAGCCGGAATCCGCAAACACGCGGTAGTATTCCAGATCGTCTGCGTGCTCCTCAATCAGAAGCTCCCACGCCTCCGGCGCCTCTGTCCCTTTCGTGTGGCTGCGAAGGTATGCCCGGAATGTCTCCAGGGTCTCATCCGCAATCTTATAGGGATGCATCAGCCTGAAATACACGATTCGCAGCTTCATCTTGCGCTTCTCCACAGGGTAGGATTTGATATCGTAGTCCTTCCCCTCATAATCCTCCTCGCCGCACGTCCACAGCTCCTCAAAACCATCCAGGTCATCGAGCGCCACGAGCGCCGAAAGCTTCTCGTCCCAGCGGCGCACCCACGCGTCGTTTCCAAAATCCACAGGGTCAAACAGAACGTAGTCGTGAAGCACCGTGACTCCCATTGCCAGCATCCGGTAGAGTCCCAGTGGTGCGTACTCTTCCCACTCCCGCTGCGAACAGTCAAACACGATCTCCCGCAGCCGCTTGCAGCCCAGAAAAAGCTCCTTCCCGCGGCTTATCGGACGGCGGGGAATGATCACTGAGGTCAGGTGTTCCGCGTGCGCAAACGCCCAGTCGCCGATCTCCTCGATCGTGGCGGGCAGATGGATAAAGCGGACTGTCTTACAGCTCAAAAATGCCTTTTTCTCTATGGCAGTGACCGGACTTCCCGCAATCTCTGCGGGAATGACGACCCGCTGTGCAATGCCGCGGTAGCGCTTTATCGCGGCTCCCTTTTTCGACAAAGTATACACAAGCTGTCCGCCGCCGGCGTGTTCAATTACCTTCTCCTCCACACTCATAGCCCCGACGCCTCATTTTCCATGGAATTTAGTTCCATGGAATTTAATTCCTTCATAATATCGTCCTGCCGCTCGTGCAGCATCAGATCCGCGTTGTGCCGCTGGTAGTCCGCGCTTCCATACAGACCAATAAAGCGCGCGCTGTGCGCGTTGACGGTGAGCTCTGTCACGAGCACGAGCACCTCGTTCCCGTCCATAAACGCGACTTCGCTGAAGGCAAAGAGATTGTGCAGCCGTGTCTGCACGCTCTGGTTCTCCTCCTTCATATGCGCCACCTCCGCATCAAAATCCGCCTTGAGCAGGGCAAATGCCGCGTCCGGATTTTCGAGCCGGAGCCTGCGCGCTGCGCGCTCCAGAAAGCGGATGACCGCCCTGTGCCTTCTCTTGTCCTCGCCGGAGAGCGTTCCCGCATTTGTCATGGACGCAATGATTTTTTCCCTGTTTGCAATCTGGTCTTCTATCAGAGACTGGACAGGCGCGGCGGAATCCTTCCCGTGCAGCGTTCTGATGCGTTTGAGCAGCTTCATGAGATCTGTGAGGAAATCGGATTTCTCGAGGTTTTCTTTCATCTCGCTCTCGAGCTTGTCGAGCAGCATTCCAAGCAGCGACAGGCGCTCGTCAAACTTTGCAATGCGCGCCCGCTCCACGACCTGCGCGGAGTTGGTGCCCGCGAGAATCTCCTCGACTTTATAGTCCTTCTTGTATTTGTTGTACAGCTCGTAGTACGCTGTAAATTCTTTCACAATCTTCTCGTTGTGCAGATACTGTGCGACCAGTGTCTCGTCGACGCCAAGCCCCTCCTCCTCGCACAGCAGCATGGTAGCGGACAAATCCTCCCAGCCTCTGGCCGTCACGTACGATTTGCCGCCCACGTTGGTCTCCACGCGGTAGAAATCGTTCTTCTTCATGTCGAGATAGGTGGTCACGGCATTGTGAATCCCCTGCCGCAGGGCGTACTCCTTCCACGTCGCGTAATCTGCCTCGACCTCGACCAGCTTCATCCGGTCCATAGTCACCACGTCAAACTCCCGCACGGACTTGTTGTACTCCGGCGGATTTCCGGCAGTGACAATAACCCAGCCGTCCGGCACCCTGTGGCGCCCGAACACCTTGTACTGCAGAAACTGCAGCATGGACGGCGCGAGCGTCTCCGACACGCAGTTGATCTCGTCGAGAAACAGGATGCCCTCCTCGATCCCCGACTGCTCCATCACTTCATATACAGACGCGATGATCTCGCTCATCGTGTACTCGGAGATGTCAAATTCCAGCCCTTTGTAATTCTTGTGCGTGATAAAGGGAAGACCGAGCGCCGACTGCCTCGTGTGGTGCGTCATGGAATAACTTACCAGCGCGATACCCAGCTCCTGCGCGATCTGCTCCATGATCGCCGTCTTGCCTATCCCCGGGGAACCCAGCAGAAATATCGGTCTCTGACGCACCACCGGTATGCGGTACTCCCCGTACTCGTCTTTTTTCAGATACAATTTTACAGAATTTTTAATGTGCTCTTTCGCCTGCTTGATATTCACGTACTCCGTCCTCCCTCATCCCGCGTGAAGATTTCCGCGCGCTCCAAATCCTCCGCCGGAAGTATTAATTTGATTGCCCACGGCGGCGTGGGCGGCTTCTCATAATCGTCCTCGAGAAACACGAACGCCGTGTCGTAATTGTGCGCCGGCTTGCGCTCCGGAAACACGCCGTAGCCGTCCGTAAAATAAATCAGCCCCTTGAGATTCTCAAACTCCCCCTGATCGATCGCCCTGTCAACATAGGCAAAAACAGGGCGGAAATCCGTGGAGCCAAAGCCCTCGAGCTGCCCCTCCCGCAGAAACGCCTCAAACTCGTCATCATTCGTGATCTTCGTGTCGCGGCGCACCTCGGAGTCGCACTGGATAATGTGGATATTGACCTTGCGGAAAAAATTTTCACTGCTCTTCAATATGCTGTAGGTCTTGTTGAGAAAGGTCTGAACCACCTCCCCGCGGCAGGACCCGGAGGTGTCTATCGCCACCACAAACTCCTTTATCTTGTTGACATCCTTGTATTCGAGCGGCTCCACCAGCGGCAGATTGCCGTACAGGGACAGCCCGTATGTGTAGTACACATAGTCAAACTCATCGTCATTAATCTGCATGTCCTCGCCGGACACACTGAACCGCCGCAGAAAATCGCCGTAGTCATAGTGTTCCTTCGTCGCCTCCTCGAGATTCTGCAGGATGCTTCTGTCGTCCGATTTATCCTCGGAGAAGGACTTTAATTCCGCCTTGATCCGCTCGCTGATCTTCTTCCACTGCGCCTCGGTGAGTTCGAGCGTCTCCACGGGACCCCAGCCTTCGTGCACGTCCCGCCGGAACAGATTTCCCAGCTCAAGAAGCTCGCTGACGCCCAGTCTGTCCGCCCTGAGCTTTCTGTATATCCGCTCCGCAGTCAGCGCGCCCGCGCGCTCCTTCCACTGTGCGAGCACCGCGCCGCGCTCCGCGTCCCCTGCCGTCTCAAGGCCAGGCAGGTCAAGGCTCATCGCCACATGCTCCACCGCCATGTCAACCGCCACATCCCATAGCTCCTGCTCCACCCGGTCATATCTGTAGGAATGGCTGAAAATGCAGTGCAGCAATATGTGCAGATACAGCCGCGTCACATTGGCGGGGCTTTTTTTGTACAGGCAAAGGACGACTGCAGGATCATAGTAAATGACCGCTGCCTGCGGCGCATTGACGTCACAGCGGACATTGCCCGTTCCCGGTCTTGCCTGAACACGCAGGCTCGAGAGCGCGACGTCCAGAAAGCGCAGGCTGACAAGGAGCCTGTCCCGCGACAGCCCCCAGATCTTCTGTGCCAGTATCTCCCTCTTTTTCTGTGCCGCATCCTCCCGCTCAAATCCCGCCGCTGCCTTTGCCGCCTTGTCCACAACTGCACCTCCATTTTGCTGTCATGAATAATTCAAAATCTCTCCATTGCAGGCCGCCTCCATAATCGCCTGCACGTCCGCGCCGTCCAGGTCAAGCCCCTGCGCGCTCACAAAATGTGTACTCTGCACACCGTAGAGCCTGCACAGGGCATTGATGTACTCAAAGCCGAAATTGCACTCCCCGATGTAGCCGCCGCTCGTCGTGACATAGTACATGTCCGCGGCGGCGCACAGTCCCTGCGGCGTCCCGTCCTCCGCGTATGTAAACGTGATGCCCTCCACGCTCGCCGCCTCAAAGAAAATCTTGAGCGCGGCCGGAAAGGACATGTCCCAGTAGGGCGCCGCGATCACCAGCATGTCCGCCTGCGCCACCGCGTTGGCGTAGTCAAACATGGTGTCGTGGAGCTGTCCCGCCGCCATCAGCTCCTCCCTTCTCTGAAGCCGCTCATAGTTCAGCGGAAGCAGACTTTCCGTGGAGAGCCGTATCTCTTCGATATGAAATGCCATATCCCTGCTGTTTGCCTCCCGGATGCGTCCGAGCAGATGCTCTGCAAGAGCCAGCGTCCTTGAATCCTTACCGCGCACGCACGCATTGATAAATAATAATGTAGGCATTTTTAGCACTCCTTGTGTCTCAACAGTATTTCAGGTACTTCCGCCGCCATGCGCGCATACGCCTTCTCCGACGGGTGCAGGTGGTCCCCGCTGTCATACTCCTGCGCGAACGCTGCCGGGTTTGTGCTGTCGCACAGCGCCCTGTCAAAGTCAATCACACCGTCAATCTCCGTCGTCTGGCGGATCCACGCGTTGACCGCACAGCGAAGCGCATCCCGAAACGGCTCGTACGTGCGCCATCCACAGATGGGAAGCAGGGTTCCCATGTAGACGCTAAGCCCGTATTGGCGCGCCTGGCGGACATACTTTTGCAGTCCCTCTATCAGCTGTTCTGCCGTCGGCAGATCACTCCATGGGCGGAACGGATTGACCTCCACGCCGACTGGGTGGATGATGTCGTTGATGCCATGCTGAATGATGACGGTGTCCGCGCCGCTGACTTTCAACTCGCGCGGAAAGCGGATTTCTCCCTTGAGCCCGTACGAGTCGTAGGTGATATTGTCGTACTGGCGCAGAATCCTGGTGCCGCTCGCCGCTCGCCGCACAATCGCAGTATGCCCAATCTCCTCCTGAAATAACCGCAGCGTCAGATAGTCCGGCCACGCCTGAGAGGTGATGCTGTCCCCATAGCAGACCACTGCCCTGTTGTCACACGCTGTCTCTATCTCCACATTGCTCAGAAAATAAAACCAGTTTGTATTTCTCGTCAAGTCCAGCGGAAGCTGGCTGCTCTGCGCGTAATCTCCCACTGTGTAGTACCCTTTTGAAAGGGGGCCTGTAATCAGCACCGCAGAGCGCATCTGCACAAATTCGCCGAGATAAAAACTGACACAGATGTCATTTCCACGGCGCACGGGAAAGCTGACCGCATCGCTGACTGCAGCCTCCCCCGCCGGTATGGTGACACTCCTGCTGCCGTTGTCAAACGTGACCGGCACGCTGGTGTCCGCGACAATCTGCCGCGCAGAGTCCGCGCTGTCCGCCACACAGATATGGCTCACTGTCACAGGCTCCGTGCCGCAGAAATTGTCGAGTGTTATCTTTAACCGTTCCCCGTCAAACATTGGGCGGATGGGATAGCGCAGCGTCAGATCCTTTGCGTAGTTCTCCGGCTTCCTGTCGGCGATCGAGATCGCGTTTCCCCACGTTGTCACATATTTTTTCATACTTTGTTCCATGCTCTTCTCCATGTTTTCATTTTACACACGCATTCATTATAGCACGAAACATTCTCCACTTCAATTATAACTGTGCCGCCCGCGCACAATTCACAGCGCACTGTGTTTTAAGACAAATACTTTAACCGGCGGCGGCGGAAAGCCCGCGCAGCCGCAAAGAGCGCTCCCACAACGCCTGACGCGCCTGTTCCAAGAATGGCAATGCGCCCAAGGGGTGTCTGCGACGGCCTGTTGACCAGCTGGACAAACTTGTCGGTTGTGACCAGAAACCTGTCGAGTGCCGCCCGCTCGCCCTGCGCGGTCTCCATCTCGTTTCCTGCTGCATCCCGCACCTGATACAGCAGGGAAACCTCCTCGTCGCGCTGCCCTATCGTGATGTTCAGTGTCTGTCCTTCCCCGGCCAGCTCCATGTAATCCCAGCTTTGCAGAATCTCATTTTTCCTGTTTACCAGCGTAAATCTAGCCTCCGCCAGCCTGAAATTGTCCGTCACGCAAACGCGGACCTCCTGTTTTTCGACATCGTACACCTTCCCGGACGCAACGCCGTCGATCACCACCCGGGGCGGCGTGTTGTCTACGACAAACGCTATCTCATTTCCGTGGATATCTGCGGCATTGTTGACCTCATTGCCCGCCCTGTCCCGGGAGTACATGCTCAGGCGGTAAGTCCCCTCCTCGGAAAAGTTCTCATTTTTGATGTGGTACGTGTAAGTGTACCCCGTGTCGGCAGAACCGCTGACCTCCTTTGTGTACGCTGCCCGATATCCGAGCGCACCGTTGCGCGAAACGTAGAGCGCAAACTCCTCGACGGTGTCAATGTTCATCTCCGTCACCACAATCTCTCCCAGTGCGTCATACCGGTGGTAGGGGTGTTCCATCAAGGACATCAGCGATGTCAGATCGTACACCGAACCGTTTCTGTTCAGGGAAAAACAGCAGGTGCGCTCCGTCTTATTTCCTGCCCTGTCGCGCGCTGACACGGTGAGACGGTAGATGTTGTCCGGCTTGTCGGTCAGGTCGGTCAGCGTCAGGCGAAATCCGGGAACGCCCGCATCCTCCATCGGCTCCACCGCAACTGCCTTGTCAACCGCGCCGCCGACGCCCGTTGTCACAGTCACGGACACGCCTTCAGGCGCGATATTCTGATCCGTCACCGCGATCACGGGCAGAATCGCACCACTGTTTGCAGATCCGTCCGCCACGCCCGCTATGGTGACTGCCGGCGCTGTGGTATCCACCACAAAATCCTTCTGCGCGGGCTGGGCAGGGTTGCCGGCCAGGTCCGTGTAGGCACAGTCAATATGATATGCGCCGTCGCTGTCAAAGAGAACACGCAGCGTGTGCGTATCACCCTCGTGTGTCCATACACCCATTTCTGACATATGTGTCATATTTATCGCGAAGTCCTCC
Source organism: uncultured Lachnospiraceae bacterium (assembly GCA_947175845.1). GTDB lineage: Bacteria > Bacillota > Clostridia > Lachnospirales > Lachnospiraceae > COE1. The sequence continues at coordinate 9,624 of CAMWOK010000054.1, forward strand.
GCGCGGAAATTGCGCTCTGTCACGGTGATCGCGGCGGTCACATGTTGGTTAAAACAATCTGTTTCCGGCGTCTGCGCCTCCTGCCCGGCAAGCAGTCCAACTGCAATTACGGGCGCCGTGCGGTCGATGGTGAATCTCTCAGACTGCACCACATCCGACGCATTGTCCGCCAGATCGACGCAGCTTGCCTGGATCTGGTACGTGCCATCCTCCGCAAATGTGAGGGTGGCATAGTGCCCGCTCCCATCTTGCGTCCAGCCAGACAGCATCATTTCCACAGGTTCATTGTCCCTCGTGACCGCCACCTGGACTGCATCAGGGTCAAAGTTCAGTTCGCGCACATGAATTGTCGCTGTCCGCGCCGCGCGGTAATAGCTCCCGTTCTCTGCGTCGTTATTGTCAAAACGGATGTCGATCTCCGGTTTGGTGACATCAATCTTTAGCATTTGAATTGTGGTTTTTGCATTGTCCGATCGGTCCGTGGCCGTGACCTCTATGTACGCCTCATTGCTCTCATTGGCCTGCGCATCGATCACCTGTGTTCCCTGAAAACGGGATGCCTCGATAAGTTCCTCCTCCGTCGGCGCATTCTTTGTGAACGAGAAGATCTCCTGATCCGCGATCGTGTCCGCTCCGTCTCTTCCGACCGAGCATGTCACCGTCCGCAGCGCTGCACAGTTTTTCTCGTCCGGCGCGTCCTTGATCTGAATCTCAATCGCGACATCTTTGTTAAAGAATCCATGTTCATTTGCCCCCTTTGGCGCAACGATCAGCTCCCTGCCATCTGGATTGTCGTCATTGGGCGCCATATTATCTACCACGATGCCCTTTGTCCAGCCCTCCGCGACATTCCCCGCCGCATCCTCCGCCCGGACATACAGGAAGCCCCGCATGTTTGGATGGATGCGAAAGCTGTCCGCATCCATCGGAGTGGCGCTGGTTTTGTTCTTCCACTCCCCAACCCTGCGTGCCGGCAGGACGGTCAGCGAACCCTTGCCGCTGATGCCGTACTGTGCCTGCGCACTTCCCGGGACAGCGTCACGGTAAAACCGCTCGTATGTGACTGCGGGGTCCTCGCCCACGTCAAATGCACTTCCAGCCAGTTCCAGCGTCAGGTCCGTCGGTTCGTGACAGTCAATTTTATAATTGTGAACCTGCCTTTCGGACTCATTTCCAGCCCTGTCCGTCGTCCAGTATTCCAGCGTGTAGTATCCATCCTGCGCCGCGCCGGTCTCCTGGTCGTACCCAAAGTCCACCGTGTACTGGTTCAGATCATCCTTCTTTACCACAAAGACTTTGCTTTTGTCCGGCTGGACTGTCACGTCCTCACCGTCCAAGACACCGATCACGGCAGTTTTCTCGACGCTGTTCGTCTCCCGCCGCTCTCCCGCGCTTTCGGCTTCTGTGTCAGGTGCAGCGGTCTCCCGCGTCAGTCTGTAGTGCAGTGTGATCGGCGCGTCGTACTCACCGGATGTGACACCTGTGTCATAATCCGGGTACGCAAATCCAATCACGGGCGTTTTGGACTGTTTGTTGTACCATCCGTCTTTGCACTTTGTCCGATCCGCGCCGCTCTCAATCAGCGGCTTGATATCTGCAGCTGCGTGCTGTATCAGAACTCTCTGCTGCACTTCCTTTGACGCTGCGCCCGACATGGATACTGCGCGGAACACAAAATATCCGTTTTTGTCCTCCGCTATGTCAATCCCGTCCAGCAGCCTTCCGTCCACAGGCAGCGCCGTCCAGTTTTCTGACACATCTGTCATATCTTCCCCGATTTTCCTGTAGACGTACTCATATTGATAAATGCCCGCATAGGGACAGCTGTCCCTGTCCAGCGTGACCGCAATCTGAACGTCCTCGTTCGTCCAGTTGTCCCCCTCCCCGTGGTAGGGTCTGCCTGCCGAAGCCGCCTCAAGCTTCAGCACCGGCTCTTTGCGGTCCACGACAACCTGGATGTATCTGCCCTCCTCGTTGAGATAGCGGACTGTCTCACTGGCATTTCCCGCCATGTCATACGCCCTGACTGCAAGGGCAGGATAAATACCGTCCGCGAGCTGAATCACAAAATTGACCGTATCATTTTGCCCTTCCTGCGCGCAGTCCTGTATCTCTGCCTCTTTCCACACAACCGCGTTCCCCGCCTCCGCGTCGGCTGTGTACACAACCCTGCTCACGCCGCTGACCGCATCACGGCAGACGCCGCGCAGGATGAAATCCTCCGCAAAATACTGCTTTGTGTCAGTGCGCGTCGGCTCATGGCACACCCCCTTTGTCAAAAGGTCTTCCAGCACCGGCGCCTCCGCGTCAAAGCCCGCCGTAAAGTGCCGTTTGCCGTTTGGCACCTCCTTTGTGCTCGCATTGTTCGCCGGATTTTCCGCCCAGAATACATATTTTTTCTTTCCGCTGTGCGCCTCTGCGTCTGTCTGCTCTTCCACTTGCACTTGGCTGAAATACCGCTTTCCCGCATCGCTGAGCCTGACTGCGACGGGGCTTGCCACCCACGCATCACAGCCTTTGAGGTAAGCGAGCCACTCGCTGTACGCATAGCGCTGCACCTGTCCGTCCTTTGCGGACATTTCAATATAAAAATCACTGTCGCGCAGCGCGCTGTTCTTCACCTGGATGCTCCCGGAATACGAAGCCTCCTCAAAGCCCGCCATGCCAGACACAGTAACCGTATATCCCGTCTCCCCGACACCCTTTACTTTGAGCGCCGCACTGCTTTCTTGCGTATTGAGGGTTCCCATGGCACCATCATAGGATACTGTGCCGCTCACGTTCCCAAAGTCAACAATCCCGGTGTTGTCGATGGTGAGCTGATATGCCGCCTCCTCACCGATCCCCTGTTTTGCCTCCGAGTTATTCACGCGGATGTGAAAACTGACCGCCTGGTCCATGTATGTCCGGTAATCCAGCTCGCCATTCCCCGAAATTTCAACCGAGACCTCAAGCGGGCGCAGTTCAATTTTTTCTTCCATGAGACTCTGCGCGCTGTCATTTTGCAGTTCCAGAAGCGCGTCGGGATCTTCCTCAAAAAACTTGGTATCTAAAATCTCCCCGGTTGAAGCTTCCTCGTCCGAAGTGTCCTGAGCGGATGGAGCTTGATCGGAAGTGTCTTGTTCAGTGGACGCCTGTTCGGAATCATCTTGCTCAGATAGTTCCCGTTCGGAATCGTCCTGTTCAGATAGTTCCTGGTTGGAATCATCCTGTTCAGATAGTTCCTGGTTGGAATCGTCTTGTTCAGATAGATCTTGTTCAAAGCGATCTTGTTCAGATAGTTCTTGTTTGAAATTATCCTGTTCGGATAGAGCCTGATTGGAATCGTCTTGTTCAGATAATTCCTCATTGAAATCGTCTTGTCCAGATAGATCTTTTTCAGATGGGTCTTGAGCAAAAGCATCTCGTTCAAAGGGCGCTTGAGCAAAAGCGTCTTGTTCAGTGGACGCTTGAGCAAAAGCATCTCGTTCAAAGGGTGCTTGATCAAAAGCGTCTTGTTCAGATGGATCTTGAGCAAAAGCATCTCGTTCAAAGGGCGCTTGAGCGGATGTATCTTGTTCGGAATCATCTTGAGCAAATGGATTTTTGTCCGTGTCCTCCTGCGTTAAAGTGCCCTCGCCTGAGGTGTCCCTGTTCG
>CAMWOK010000055.1 GCA_947175845.1 uncultured Lachnospiraceae bacterium
GCCTCATACTCCCCGAGACTGCCCGTGAACCTTTTTTCGTTCACAAGGTTTCGCATCCCCTCAAACCGCTTCAGCTCCACATTGCCGCTCTGCGTGTGAAAAATCAGCACCACGCGCTGCCCTTCCAGTGTTCTCTCCGTCCAAATCAATCCCGTATCATCATCCGTGTACTGATCCACAACCGCCCCCTGCGTCAATGCCGGACAGTCATGCCGGATGCGAATCAGTGTGCGGTAATACTGGAACAGCTCCCTGTTCTGTCTGTCTCTGTCCCAGAGCATACCGCGCCTGCAGTCCGGGTCTGGCCCGCCGTCCATCCCGACCTCGTCGCCGTAGTATATCATGGGCATACCCGGAAGCAGCAGCTGCAGCGCCGCCGCCAGTTTCTGCTTTCTGACGTCTGCCTGCACACTGTACAAAAACCGCTCCGTGTCGTGGGTGTCAATAAAATTCCAGAGATAGCCCTCCAGCGCCTGGTTCAGATTTCCCTTCATGAAGTTCAGTTTTCCGACAAAAGATGACACGCGCATCGCGTCCTTGACAATCAAATCGAGAACAGCGTGATAAAACTGATAATTCATGATGCTGTCCCACTCGTCCCCCTCCAGAAAATCCCCTGCAAAATGCCAGATTTCCCCGACGATCAGCACATCCTTCTTCACCGCCTTTAACTCCCTGCGAAATCGCTTCCAGAAAGCATGGTGAATCTCGTCCGCAACATCCAGGCGCCACCCGTCAATGTCGCACTCCCGAATCCAGTAGGACGCCACATCTATGACAAAATCGGCCGCCGCCCTGTTTTTCAGATTCAGTTTCGGCATCGGCGCCGCGTAGCTGAATGTCTTGTAGTTCGGCTTCTTGCCCCACTCCATCACAAGCGGAAATCCGTCAATATAGTACCAGTCCAGATACGCTGACGCCTCTTTCTTCTCCATCACATCCCGAAAGGCAAAGAAATCCAGCGCCGTGTGGTTGAACACACCGTCCAGAATGACATACATCCCCAGCGCATGCGCCGTTTCAACCAGCTCCTTTAAATCCTCCTTCGTCCCAAATGACGGGTCTATCTGATAATAGTCGTCGATGTTGTACTTGTGGCTGGAATTGGAGCTAAACACCGGCGTCATGTAAATCACATCCACACCAAGCTCCTTAATATAGGAAAGATGCTGGATGATCCCGCGCAGAGAGCCCTTTAAATCCGCCTGATGCCCTATAGGCGCCTGATACCACTCCGCGTCAGAAACCGCCTTGTCCGTGGCAAAGCGGGACGGGAAGATCTGGTAGACCACCTTATTTTTCGCCCACTGCGGCAGCTCAAACAACTCCTCCTCCCGCAGATTCTGCGGACAGTCAAACATCCGGTCAATCTCTGTGATGCACGTGTCATAGAAATTGTGATTTCCATAGTAAACCACATTTCCCGCCGTGTCCTGTATCTCAAAAAAATAGCGCAGGCAGACCACATCCATGTCCAGCCCGACCTCATAGTAGTCAATATAATCGTCGGCGTAAGCAGCTTCCATCAGATACTCCTGCCTAGTATCCATAAATTTCAGCGGCAGATATTTGTCCTGCGCGTGTAAAACCACGCGCGCCACATCGCCCTTCTTGGTCTCGAGCCGGATTAGAAAACGCCCCTTCGCTATCGCATAACAGTATCGTCTGTCCGCAAAATGCCTGATTGCCGCACACTCCATAATTGTTCCTCCTGATTTCAACGTTTGCACATGCTTTTTGCAGCGCTTATTTCCTGATAAATCCCTTCGTCTTCCATCTGCCCGACCTCCAGCGCAGTACCATAAACACCGCGCGGACACACTCGTCACACGCAAGCCCGATGTAAGCTCCCACTGCAAGCAGGTTCAGATGAATGCCGAAATACCACGTGCCTCCCACCATACACAGATACATAAACGTGACCGCAATCAGTGTGGTATACAGGGCATCGCCGCTTGTCTTGAGCGCCTGTCCAAACACCAGGTTTGTCACGCGCCCCACCTCCAGAATGATGTCAATGGCCAGAAGCGTTCCGACCAGGGCAATCATCTGCGGATCATCTGTGAAAATCCGAATCAGATAGTTCGCACTGAGCGCAAACATCGCCTCTAACCCCGCTGCGACACCGATCCCGATGCACGCGGCTTTCTTTGTGCCCTTGTCACAGGCCTCATAGTCCCCCTCGCCGATCCGCCACCCGGTCAGTATGGCGTTGGCCTGCGCAAGCGCTGCTCCCACACAGTAGGAGAAATTCGCAATCTGGGCAGCGTACGCCCGCGCCGTCACGTTCATGCCCGCCTCGTCCATCTGATTCAGAAAACGGATGGTAAGGGTCATTGCCACATTGTAAAATGCCGTCTCCATGGCGGAGGGCAGCCCGACCTTCAAAATCTGTGAAAGCACCTCCCTGTTTGTCAGGCGCTCCGGGTCCGCATCCGCCCTGACCAGAACTCTGGATGCCGCGACAACAATTGCAAGGTTCAGAACACGCGATATCACTGTCGCGGCGGCAACTCCCGCCACGCCGCCGTGAAAGACAAACAAAAAGACAGCGTTGAGGCACAAGTTGACCACATTGGACAAAATTGTGGCGATCAGCGGCTGTCTGGTGTGGCCAAACGCCCTCAGATAACTTGAATAGATCGGAATCAGCGCATTCAGAAAACAGAAGCCGCCGACAATCCTCAGATAAGTCTTCGCATACTCCATGAGCAGCGGTGCCACGCCCACCAGCTCCAGAATGCGCCCCGAAAACGCAAACAAAAACAGCGAAAGCGCCGCGCCAAGGATCAGATTCAGGACAGCGCCCAGCTTTCTTGCCTGGCAGGCCACCCCGATTTTTTTCGCGCCGATATACTGTGTCATCACGGCGATCATCCCCGATGACACGATGTGAAACATAATAATAAAAACAGTGATGTAGGTGTTTGCCGTGCCCACTGCCCCGACCGCATTGTCTCCCACAGTGGAGAGCATCATAGTGTCCACCATGCCTGCCAGCATATAGCACAATGTTTCTAGTGCAATCGGCACAAATAATTTTGTCAGTGATTTCATCGCAGCAGCACCCCGTTCCTGTTCACAAATTTTCTGCTGCAATCCACACCTCTTGGGCATCAATTGCAGCAGGCTGTGCACCCTCATTGACAAAGGGAAAAAGCGTGTAAACCTTTATCAATTATCTGGTGTTACTTGTATTGTACGCTCATATGCGCTATAATTCTTGTAATATATTCCTACTTTTTTAACACAATCCTATTTTCTACTCAAAAAGCACCCGAGGAGGAACACCATGGACTACAGCCCTTTGCAGGAAACAAAAATACACGGAACTGTCGCTTTTCCGTACAGTGTCTACCGCGCGCGCATCCCGGAATGGATCCGATCGTTCCCGTTGCACTGGCACGACGACTTTGAACTAATCTACTGTGTTGAAGGACAGATACAGGTCACGCTGTGGAGGCAGGCGCACACGCTGTGCGCACAGGATCTGATTGTCGTCCTTCCCCACGCCGTGCACTCCATAGAACAGCATGGCTCTGAGGGCGGTGAGTACTTTAACATCATGTTCAATCCCGCACTTTTCAGAGGCGCGGAGGAGGACCCCTGCTATGAGAAATACGTCCTTCCGTTCCTGCGCGGAGAGCGTACCATGGACTGCTTTTATCCGGCCGGTTCCTCATTTAACCAGTCGGTGACATCCAGTGTGCGCGCTCTGTACACACACCGCAAGGAGAGCTATTCCACCCACGAGCTGCTCGTCAAGTCCAGCCTGTTTCTGCTGCTGCATCACATGAACCAGCACAGCACTGCCGCCACCAGCGACGACCGCTCCCAGCAGCTGTCCTACAGCCGCCTGAAAAACGCCCTGTACCATGTCCAGAAATTTTATGATCACGACATTTGCATTCAGGAAGCCGCCGCACAGTGCGGCTTCTCCGAAAGCCATTTTATGAAATTGTTTCGGGAATTTACGGGGATGAGCTTCAACGCCTACCTGGTGAACTACCGGCTCGAACTGGCGGCAAAGCAGCTGTCAGAGACAGATTTTAAGGTGATTGATATCGCAGAGAACTGCGGGTTTCACAATCACTCCTACTTCACGAGGGCATTTCAGAAAAAATACCAAAAGACGCCGCTGATGTACCGGAGAGCCGCGCAGGGAAAGAGCCTTACATAGTGTCAGGCCTGCTTTATTTTTCCCACTGCTGCAACACGGATACAAAGGCCGGAATCAGCTGTTTTTTTCTTGATACCAGATTTTTCAATTCAAATTTTTTCTGTGTTTTGGGCAGTTTGAACGCCGATCGCACCAGCTCCCTCGCCCGCTCGCCGAAGCACAAAAGTTCTGTCTTTTCATACACGATATTCGTCAGCATGAAAAAACACATCTCGACTGGCAGTTCAGGCATCTGCTCCCTGATATACGGATCGAGCTTCTCCCGGATCTCATCAAGCTCAATGCTGTTCATGGAGTTGATCTGCCCCACGCTGAACTCAAATCCGTTCACCGAAAAGTTTTTGTAATCCTGATTGAAAATTTCCTCCGCCGACTTGTCGCTGAGGCTGCTGCCTGCACCGAACATATCCACCGCAAACCCCTCGATTTCCACGCCGCAGATCTCGGAGAGTTTTTCTGCCGCAGCCTTATCCACTTCCGTCACCGTCGGCGAGTGAAACAGCAGCGTATCAGAAATGATCGCAGCCATCATAAGACCCGCTATATTTCTGGGAATTTCAATACCTTTCTCCTGATACATCTGATAGATGATTGTCGCGGTACAGCCAAGCGGCTGGTTTCGGAAAAATACCGGTGAAACAGTCTCGAGCGTACCGATTCTGTGATGGTCTATAATCTCTAGAATCTCGGCCGCCTCGATCCCGTCAACGGTCTGCGAAAGCTCGTTGTGATCGATCAGTATCAGCTGCTTCTTGCGCAGATTCAGCAGTGTCCGGCGCGAGATCATCCCGACATATCTGTCCTCCTCATCAAGCACCGGAAAATCGTGATACCGTTTCTTTTTCATGATGGCTCTGATATCCTCTGTCTTGTCTGTGACCTTGAAGGTTGTCAGCTTATCGCGCCGCATAAAATAGCCGATCGGCATACTCTGATTGATCAGGCGCGCAACGGTTGCCGTGTCATATGGGGTACTGAGCAGTATACACTCATGTTCTCTGGCAAAAATCTGGATCGTTTTGGAGATCTTTGCCCCCATCGTGACCACCACGCACGCTGCCCCCATCTCGATCGCGCACAGCTGCGTCTCATACCGGTTTCCGAGCAACACCATATCCCCCGGATGTATGTAGTTCTCGAGCACATCCGGGTTGGCTGTCGCGATGACCACCTCCCCGCTCTCAAAATAGCCGGAAGCTTCCCCCACAACCATCTCCGCATCGATCGTCTCAAGTATATTTTTATAGGAAGTCCTCGCCCGCGACAGGATGCCATTGTCATACACATCCATATAGGCGTTTGCAATATCCCCGAGTGAGATAATGCCGGTCAGTCTGTCCTGACTGATAACAGGAACCGTGACATCTCCCCTGTCGCGCATCAGATGCCACGCCTTTTTGAGCGACACATCCTCCGTCACGCCCTCCACATCATTCATGTCAATATCCCTTGCGTCGGTCATGACATCATGCAGATAGACAGGCGGGTCTGCATGAAAAGCATTCAACACATACTGTGTCTCCTGGTTGACCTGCCCTGCCCTCGCCGGAACATACTCACAGGATGCATCGCATTGATTTTTCAAATATGCATATGCAATCGCGGAGCAGATTGAGTCTGTATCAGGGTTTTTGTGCCCTACAATAAACACGGGCCGTTTTGTCAATTCTGCATTTTCCATCTTTCTACTTCCTCTCTTAAATTGATAGCGGACAAAGAACAAGAAAAAATCCCTTGAAACTCAAGGGCTCAAATGTAACTATAAAAAATGAACGATTAACCTTGTTTCCAAGCATCTCTTGTAAGTACTATTATACCAAAATATGTTCTATTTGCAATGACAACTTTCGAAAAAGGCTAATTTTGTAAACAGCTTTTGAACAGTTCCTTACCGTAGAAAAAACAAAGATAAAAGCCTGTAATTGCTTCAACCCTCGCAATTACAGGCTTTTATCAGAGCGATAGACGGGGCTCGAACCCGCGGTCTCGACCTTGGCAAGGTCGCGCGTTACCAACTACGCCACTATCGCACTCCTATATCTTGTCCTCAGTATCTCAAGGACAAGATATACTATACTACATTGCATCGAACTTGTCAACAGTTTTTTGCCAAATTTTATGGCCTCGTCACAAAGCCTTTGTCAAGACGACTCTATCGCATTTTTATACTTGACACAGTATATCCGATAGAGGGAGTCGTGGATGCGCTCCTGCGTGATTGTGCCGTCCGTGAGTGCCTGCAGGACGCCCTCGTATGCCTCCTGATAATTTTCAGGTGACAAAAGCAGGTCTGCGCCCGCCTGTATCGCTGCCACGGCGGCCTCCGCGGAACTGTACTTGTCGGTGATGGCACTGTCGTCGAGATAGTCTGTCATCACCACGCCCTGAAATCCAAGCGTATTGCGCAGCACGTCGCCGATCATGACCGGCGATAGCGAAGACGGCGTATCGTCGCCCGTCACGCCGCTCGCCGGAATGTGCGACACCATGATGCAGTCCACACCGCCCTTCACCGCCATATCATAGACAATAAATTCGCTGTTTCTGAGCTCCTCCATCGTTTTCGATCCGGACGCAGTGCCCGGAAATTTCTGCAAGACCGCACTCACATCGGCTCCCTGCATGGCCTGCACCGACGCATTCACAAGCGGCGCCGCCACCGATGCGTCAGATCCGAACGTCCTTGTCTGAAGCGACGCATCCCCATCTTCCGACACAACCTCCGCCACTGGCGCCAGGTTCATATTGATACCATATGACGCAAGGCTGGCTGCGATGGAGCCGTACGCCTGACTGACACTGTCAGCGTCTGTAAGCTCCGATGCCTTTGCAGTCTTCTCAAGTCCGTAATCCGATGCGCCGCACTCCGCTTTCACTATCATAAAAACCGGATATTCCGCAAAGCCCTTCGTGTTTGCCAGCATCTCTGTGAACTGATCTTTGGATTTAAAATTCTTTGGTGCATACACGAGTCCACCCACGGGATTTTCCGCGAGCGCAGTCTTTGTCCCGTCGCCTGCCTGCACCGCAGTTCCGACGCCTGTGATCGCTTCCGGAGACACGACAAACAGCCCCGCCACCATATCTTCAATTGTCATCCCGCTCAACAGCGACTCGACCAGCGAATTCATCGGATCTTCTTCCGCAGGAGGCATATAGCCTTCATTGTACACTACCGTTTCTGCCGGTGGCTCCTCCTCGATAACCGACTCGTTGTCCTGCTCCGCAGCGGCGCTGGATTCTGCTTCCTCCATCACTTTGTTCACTTTGTCATTATAGTTATTCATATACCGGATAACGTTCTTCACGCCAAGATACCCTGCTGCCAAAATCAGCGCAACGATGATGAGCAGTATCGTATAAGCCAGCAGCTGGTTTTTCAGGCGCCTGCGTCTTCTCTTTTCTCTGCTTGTCTTTTCTTCTCTCATAAATGAATTAATCTAACGGATACCTGTCTGTAAGTGTCTGCACGATCGCCCTCGCTCCCGCGATGCCGCTCTCCTGCTGCTTGATGACCATGGCGATCGCCTCCGCAATCTGGTCCATGTCATCCTCCTTCATGCCGCGGCTTGTCACCGCCGGTGTGCCGAGTCTGACACCGCTTGTCACAAACGGCGACTTCGGATCGTTGGGAATCGTGTTCTTGTTGCAGGTGATGTGCGCCTCATCCATAAGCTTCTCAACCGCCTTGCCCGTGAGATCGTAGGGCGTGAGATCCACGAGCATCAGATGGTTGTCTGTGCCGCCGGACACAATGCTGATATCCCTGCGGAGCAGTCCCGCACAGAGCGCCTGGGCGTTGTTCACAATCTGCTGCTGATATGCCCTGAACGCATCGCCGAGCGCTTCCTGGAAGCAGACAGCCTTGGCCGCGATCACATGCATGAGCGGTCCTCCCTGAATCCCGGGGAAAATGGCCTTGTTGAAATTATATTTCTCCGCGGCCTCCTTGTTTGCAAGGATCAGACCGCCGCGCGGCCCGCGGAGCGTCTTGTGTGTCGTCGTCGTCACTACGTCGGCATAGGGCATGGGATTTGGATGCAGCCCTGCTGCCACCAGGCCCGCAATGTGTGCCATATCCACCATAAGCACTGCGCCAACCTCGTCACAAACCTCGCGAAAACGCTTGAAATCAATCGTTCTGGCATACGCACTCGCACCCGCGATGATCATTTTGGGCCTGCACGCAAGCGCCAGTTCACGCATCCTGTCATAGTCCAGAAAACCGTTGTCATCCACACCGTATGGCACCACATGGAAATATTTGCCGGACATGTTGACCGGTGATCCGTGTGTGAGATGTCCGCCGTGATCCAGATTCATCCCCATGATCGTATCTCCCGGCTGCAGCACTGCAAACTGTACCGCCATGTTCGCCTGCGCTCCGGAATGCGGCTGCACATTGGCATAATCACAGCCAAAGAGTTTCTTTGCGCGCTCGATCGCGAGATTCTCCACCACATCGACACAGTCACATCCGCCATAGTAGCGCTTTCCAGGATAGCCCTCCGCGTACTTGTTGGTCAGCGGGCTTCCCATCGCTGCCATGACTGCCTTGCTGACCCAGTTCTCGGATGCGATCAGCTCGATATGGCTGTTCTGCCGCTCCTGCTCCGCCACAATGGCGTCCGCAATCTGGGGATCTGCCTTTCTTATCTCATCAAATGAATACATGAATTCTTCCTCCGTATATACATATTAATAATAATCTGTTACAGTATAACTGTTTTTCTCTGATATTACAAGAATTAATTAAAGTGAAAAATTCTCTGGCAGATTCTGTAACCGTCGACCGTGATCTTTCTCCCGAGTTTTCCCGGAAGATTCATGGCATTTCCAAGCAGCCCCATGCGCAGCCGCGCCCACAGCAGCTTGTCCTTTGTCTTGATATACTGCCAGAGTTCCTTTTTCTTCTCAAGATTCTCCTCAAGCTCGGATCGGATCAGCAGGACGGAGGAGACCGTCGTGATGATGTCGAGATAATTGACCATGTACTTTCTAACCTTGCCGTTTGCCAGAATGTGCTGTTTCTCCGCCACATAGTAATCCACCAGCATCTTATTCACGCGAATCTGCTGATCGATCCTGCCGATCATAACCTGCTCATTGACAGACTGATCTGCCCTGCCAATAAAATAACGGTAGAAATTTACATCCATATAATACATTGTCTTCACATAGGGAAGCGGGTTAAACACAAAAATGTTATCCACATAGAAAGTGTGCTCCGGCAGTATCAGTCCACAGTCCCGCAGCAGGTTTGTCCGATAGATGACCGAGTGCATCAGGATGTACTGCCCCACCCGGAAATGGCGCACATCCTTCCACGTAAAAATCTCATCCTGCGGCAGGGCATGATGGTACTTCATGACCTTCTTGCGCTTCTCGCCCTCCTTCTCGTAAACAAAATTGCTGACAAACATATCGACAGACTTCCCGCTCTTGAGCAGCTCCTTGAGCTTGTCCAATATCTGGATATAAGCGCTCTGGCTCACCCAGTCATCGCTGTCCACCACTTTGAAGTAAAGTCCTCTGGCATGCGCAATCCCCGCATTCACCGCAGATCCGTGCCCGCCGTTCTCCTTGTTCACCACCTTAATGATCCCGGGGAAACGCTCCCGGTACTCCTCCGCGATATCCGGCGTGTTGTCGCTGGAACCGTCATTGACGATGATGATCTCCACATCCTCGCCGCCCGGAAGCAGCGAGTCAATGCACTTTCGCATATAGACCCCTGAATTGTAGCAGGGAATCACTATCGATAATAATTTCATACCTTCCTCCTCCCTGACCCGGCCCGAAACCGAGTGCAGGCACCTTATTCATAACCCTGACAGCGTCCTCACGACCGCAGCCGGTTGCACTCGAAGCGCTCCATCGTCAAAAGACAGCTTTTGATCTCATTGTAGCGCATTTCGATATCGCCCTCTTTCACCTCGGTGTCAAGACTCACCGCCATCGTATCAATCATAGCGTCTGTTATCCTTGGATGCAGCGCGCTGAGAATCTGCAGTTTTCGCTCGTAGGAATCCGCGTCCAGAAATTCCACCAGACCCGCATCGAGCACAAACTCCGCCCCGCTCTCCGCATCTTGGGCAGGTGCACTGTGTACCGGCTCTGGTGCACTGTGTACCGGCTCTGGTGCAGCCTCCATCTCGCTTTTAAACTTCTCCGGTTCCTCCTCCCTGCCATCTAGCTTTTCAAAACGGTAAATCTGCCGCTCATTCGGATATTTTTGCGTGTCAACCCGGCTCATAAACATCTCGAGCGGGCGCACATAAACCTCAAATGGCGCATAGAGCTGCTGATATACCACCATCCGCATACCGGTTTCCGAATGGCGCGCCATCGTGATGATCTGATAGATGTTTCCCTTGAAATGTCTGTAGAGTTCCTGTGGTCTGGGATCTGGTCTCATACTGCAGTCACACCTTCCTTCCATATTTATAAAAAGTCTTTACAGAATATTCTATACCATTTTCCATGATTTGTCATTTGTTTCTCAAGATAAAAACCCCTGTTATTATATGCGTTTTACAACATTTTATAATAACACATGTTTCCTGTTAATTTGTGGTTATATTACATCTGTATCCTTTCAATATCTCTCTATTTTCTGTTTGTTTCTGAAATAGATGAACAATTTATTAAATTTCTCTTATTATATTAAAAACAGCTTTTTTTGCTATAATTTCGTCTTTAGCAAAAACGGCGTGTTCCTGTTATTTTCACCGGATTTACCCCCTTGTCACCGCTTGTTTCCTATTATATGATAAAAATAGTTAACTGAACATAGCTGAATTTCTATCACTTATACAAATTATAGAACAACGTGAAAAAGGAGACGCAGACAACTATGAAGGAGCGTTTTGAATTCGAAGGCACTTCGACCGGTGAATACCGCGAAGGACTTTACGTGATGTACTGTGGCAGAGAATACCCTGCCATGTATTTGGGAGTTGGACGTTTTGTTCTCTACTCAGATGCTGCAGATGAAAATTTTACGTTTCCAACCCAGGACGGCAGATACCTGCTGCAGACAGATCTGCGCGATGAAAATCTGACGCGTGCATGTGATATCCACATGATTGGTATCGTGCGCGGCTGCTATGAGAGTGTGATGATCCGCAACATTTTAAAGGAGGGCGTGATTGTCTCGACGAACAATCCCCGGCTGGCGTTTGAGCTGGGATTAAGACCGGTAAAAGATCTTGGATTTACAGGCCTTGTGGACAAAAAAATACTGGTTGGTATCTATGAGGAACGCGATTATCTGTGGAACCCCACACTCGGGATCTGCAGTACATTCTGCCAGGCAGCCGGAACCAGAGACAAGGACTCCTGGTTTGTGGAGCGCGACCGCATGACACAACTCTATCTGATGGATTCTGAAAAATAAAATAAACGAGCAGGCGCAATGCCTGCTCATTTATTTTACCTTTATTTTGTCAGGAGCATCATAATCTGGTTGCTTCTGCTGATAAACTTCGTCATGGCCTCCGGCTGCAGCGGCGCCTGCTGAATCAGTGCCAGATCGTAGAGCTGCTCACAGATCAGCTGCACATTCTCGCCCTCCTGGTTGTCAAGCACATATGCCACAAGCTGATTGTTTGCATTGAGAATCAGCGTCTCGCCCTCTCTGCCCATCATGCCCATATCCATTCCCGGCATCGCGTACATCTTCATCATATCCTGCATTCTGCGCGACTCCTCGGAAACCGTGATCATGGAAGCGATATCCTCGTTTTTGAGTTTCTCCACCTTGACCGTTATATGCTCATTGTTTACCGCTTTCTTAAAGATCTCCGTGATCTCCTCGCTCTTCTTTGTGAGCGATTCCTCTTCCTCCTTGGAATGCTCCGCCTTGAAGGTGTCTGTCAGATCCGCGTCGATGCGCGCAAAACGGATGCCCTCATTCTTGGACTCGAGCTGTGACACAAACGGCTGGTCAATTTTATCCGGCAGCACGACAGCATCCATGCCTGCCTTCTTAAACATATTTACATACTGGCTCTGCTGCACAAGGTCCGTCACATAGTAGATAATCTTTTCTTTGGTTTTTGCGTCCTCCGTCGGGATATCCACTGTGTCGCCATCCTCGTCAACCACTTCTGCCTCGATCTTTTCGCCCGTCTCTGCATCTGTGGCGGAAGCTGTATTGTCTGCGTCTTCCTCCTTGTTCTCCACCTCGTCGGGATCGGTCTTCTTGACCTCAAGGCACTCCGGCAGCGTCAGGTACTTGCCGTCAAGATTTTTAAAGAGGATATAGTCTGTCATCTTTTCGCAGAACTTGTCATCTTTCAGACAGCCAAACTTGATGAACGGGCTGATGTCATCCCAGTACTTCTCATAGTTTTCCTTGTCTGTCTTGCACATGCCAGAGAGTTTGTCCGCAACTTTCTTGGTGATGTACTCGCTGATTTTCGTCACAAAGCCGTCATTTTGCAGTGCGCTGCGCGACACATTCAGCGGCAGATCCGGACAATCGATGACACCCTTGAGCAGCAGTAAGAACTCCGGAATTACCTCCTTGATGTTGTCCGCGATAAACACCTGGTTGTTGTACAGCTTGATCGTCCCCTCAATCGACTCATACTCCATATTGATCTTGGGGAAGTAGAGAATGCCCTTCATGTTGAACGGATAATCCATGTTCAAATGAATCCAGAAGAGCGGCTCCTTATAGTCAGAAAAAACCTTGCGGTAGAAGTCAATGTACTCCTCCCTGGTGCACTCGTTCGGATGTTTTGTCCACAGGGGATGTGTCTCATTCAGGGGCACAGGGCGCTTGCGGATCTTTAACTTCGGCACCTTCTCCTTGGTGGGTTCTGCGCCGTCCTCACCCGGAATTTCCTTCTCCTCCTCAAAGGACTCAATGACCACGTCATCCTCCCGCTTGTCCTCGGGATCGATGGTCTCCGTCTCCTCCGGCGCGTTCGCCTTCTCGAGATAAATCTCATAGGGCATGAACGAGCAGTACTTCCTGATCACTTCCCGCGCCTTGTACTCGTTGCAGAACTCCAGGCAGTCCTCGTTGAGAAACAGCGTGATC
>CAMWOK010000056.1 GCA_947175845.1 uncultured Lachnospiraceae bacterium
CCCGGACCCCGCCGCCAAAAAGGAACTTCTCCTTAAGGAGGCGTACAACGCAGCGATGAAGACCTACGAGCGCCTGACCAACGCCCGCATACACGAAAGCTATCCGATTGCAGGCATGAATGAGACAACTCTTGACTACCTTCTTGCCTACTTTGCATACAAGAAAGGCGAGTACCAGACGGCGATGCAGTTCCTGTCCGGCGTCGTGTCAAACCGCAGCACCAGCCCGCGCCTGAAAGACAAGGCGCTGGACCTCAAAGACCTGATCAACCAGGCCAAAGAACAGTAATATTTTTTCTAAGATCACATAATTTCATCGATAAAACGCGAGGGCAGGAGGTTTCCTGCCTCTTTTTCCTGTATGTAAAAGATAAACAGAAACTCCCTGGCGCGCGTCATCGCCACATAAAACATCCTGCGCTCCTCCTCCAGCTCGACGTCCGTGACCGCCTTCTTGTGCGGAATGACACCCTCGTTGACGTCGGGAAGCACCACAACCTTCCACTCGAGCCCTTTGGAGGCGTGCATCGTCACCATCGCAACGCCGTCCTCCTGCCGCCTGCGCTCGTGCTGCGCGATCTCTAGCAGCACTGCGCCGTAATTCTCGATATGCCCGAGCCACTCCGGGATTGTCTCAAACTCCTTTGCCAGCTGCATCAGCTCGTCCAGCTCCTCAAACTCCTTCGAGGCATCTCTGCCCTGCTCTGCCGCCTGCTTTTTCAGATACGCCTCGTACCCGATCCCCTTGCGGATATAGTTGACTGCGGAAAACGGATTCAGGCTTTTGAGAAAGCGCAGGTTGTCATAAAAGTCAATGATATTCTGCACGACATAACCTGCCGCGCGGTTGTTCGCTATCAGCTCCTGCATCTGAAAACGCTGCCGCGGCACCGTGATCCGCTTGATGTAGCGCACCGGTTTGTTCATGATCCGCACAAAGTCCTCGACGCTGTCCTCGCGCAAGGCGTACCGAAGATAGGCTGTAAGGTCCTTTGCAACCGCACCGTCGTAGATATTTTTTGGCTTTTCCTTCATGATAAAAGGGATGCCTTCCTTCATCAGTCTGTCTGCTGTGTACACGGTGTGGTTGTTGGTGCGGTAGAGAATCGCAATATCGCTGTAGCGGGCGTCCGGCTGCGTCATATACTGCTTTATCAGCAGCGCGATATTTTCCGCCTGTCTGAGTTTGGAGTGAAAGGAGTAAATCTTCACGCCGCCAAGCTGCTCATTCTGTGTTCGGACTTTCTTGTCAAACCGCATCTGGTTATGCGCTATCAGCTTTCCGGCGACGTCGACGATATCCCGGCGGCTCCTGTAGTTCACATCCAGAAGCACCTGCTCAGCACCTGGATAATCCCTGGTAAAATTCAGCATAATCTCCGGTCTTGAACCGCGGAAACCATAGATGGACTGGTCGTCATCCCCCACGATAAACAGGTTGTCCTGCGGCTTTGCAAGCATCCGCACAACCTCGTACTGCAAGGGGCAGATATCCTGAAATTCGTCGACGAGGATATACTGGAAGCGCTGCTGCCACAGGCGCAGCGTCTCCGGCCTCGCGGCCAGAAGATCCCGGCACAGGAGCACCATGTCATCAAAATCAATCCGTTTACTGCGGTTCATCTCCTGCTTGTACATCTGAAAAATATACTCAAATTCCGTCTGTGACACAGTCGTGCTCCGTATCTGCTGCGGTGTGATGCCGTTATTTTTTACCGTGCTGATCTCCGACAAAAGCCGCTGCAGGGTGTCAGTGCTGTCGTCCGGCTGGGACTGTGAGCGGATTTCTGCGGGCATCCCTCCCAGAATCTGGGTCAGAAGTTTGTACTTGTCGCCCTCCCTTATGATATTCTGTGCCGTGAACCGATAGGTATGACGTAATATCTGAAAAAAGACGGAATGAAATGTGCCAAAATGAACCGGATAGTTTCTTCCGCCACTTAACTTCCCAAACCGCTCCTGCATCTCCGTGGCGGCAGCTTTGGTGAAGGTGATGACAAGAATATCCTCCGGCCTGACGTGGTGGTGTTCGATGAGATATTTGACTCTCTGTGTGACGACAAAGGTCTTGCCGGAACCAGGGCCTGCCAGCACCAGCATTGCCCCAGCTCCGTGAGAAATCGCCCTGTGCTGGGCCTCATTTCCGATCTGTTCAAGCATTTTCCAGTAACTCTATTCCTTTTCTGATTCTTGCGAGGGTCTCCTCCTTGCCGAGGACTTCCATAATCTCCGTCGCTCCCGCGGGCGTCATCTGCAGACCAGAAACTGCAGTTCGAACCGGCCACATGACGTAACCGTTCTTCACTTCCTTCTCGGCCACATATGTCACAAGCAGCTGATAGAGCGCGTCGTTTGAGTAGTCCTCCTGCGCCTCGAGCAGTGGAAGCACATCCCTGAGCACTGTGCGTGCGCTCTCCTTTGTCGTCTTCATCTTCTTGTGTGCGTACATCGCCGTGTCATACTCCGGAAGGGTCTCAAAAAATTCTATCAGCCCTCTGATATCCGGGAACACCTCAATCCGGGTCTTTACCATGGCGGCAATCTTTTTCAGGTCGAGATCCTTGCTGATGACTTCCTTCATGTAAGGGATCGCCATCTCATAAAAGCGATCAAAATCCATAGCCTTGATATACTCACCGTTCATCCATCTGAGCTTGTTCATGTCAAAGACAGACGGCGACTTGTTGATCCTGGTGTAGTCAAAATCGCGAATCAGCTCGTCGAGCGTAAAAATTTCGCGGTTGTCCTCCGGGCTCCATCCCAGCAGCGCGACAAAGTTGATGATTGCCTCAGGCAGAATCCCCTGCTCCACAATGTCCTCAAACGAGGAGTGCCCGCTGCGCTTGCTGAGTTTCTTGTGATCCTCGTCCGTGATCAGCGGCAGATGCACATAGGTCGGTATCTCCCAGCCAAATGCCTCGTAGAGGCGGTTGTATTTGGGCGTGGAGGACAGGTACTCGTTCCCGCGCACGACATGCGTGATTTCCATGAGATGGTCGTCGACCACATTTGCAAAATTGTAGGTGGGATAGCCGTCGGACTTGATCAGAATCATGTCGTCCAGCTCGGAATTCTCGATTGTGATATCGCCGTAGAGTTCATCGTGAAAGCTCGTCGTGCCCTCTGCCGGGTTGTTCTGCCGGATGACATAAGGAATCCCTGCTGCAAGTTTCTGCTCCACTTCCGCTTTAGACAGCCCGAGGCAGTGCTTGTCGTAGACTGTGATTTCCTTGCCCTCCACAACCTCTGACTTGAGTGTTGCGAGCCGTTCCTTATCGCAGAAACAGTAATACGCTTCCCCCTTGTCAATCAGCTCCTTTGCATACTTCATATAAATGCCTGCCTGCACGCGCTCGCTCTGCACGTACGGGCCAAATCCCTTGTCCTTGTCAGGCCCTTCGTCGTAGACAAGCCCGGTCTGATTCATCGTATTGTAAATGATGTCAACCGCGCCCTCCACATAGCGCTCACGGTCGGTGTCCTCGAGCCGGAAGATAAAATCTCCCCCTGCGTGCTTTGCAATCAGAAACTCGTATAATGCGGAGCGCAGATTGCCAACATGCATCCTCCCTGTCGGACTTGGCGCAAATCTGCATCGTACCTTTTTTGCCATCTTGTATTCCTCCATCTTATTTTTCATTTATTCGGTAATTTTCCAATCATTCATTCCGGCTGGCGGACTGTATGCTCCGGAAGCTTCTGTCCAGAAGCATTCTTAAAGCTGAGCAAGTCCTTTGTCGCCGCAGGAATCGCAATGTTTGTGCCGGCTCCTGCGACACAGCCGCCCGGACATGCCATGCCTTCGATCAGACAGCCGTTTTTCTTGCCGGCTTTTGCGAGCATCAGGATCTTTTTGCACTCGGAGAGGCTCTCGGCATGCTCGATGTGAATCTCCGTGTCGGGATAATACTCCTTGATGCAGTTCTCTATCGCGCTGGCAACGCCGCCTGCGACCCCGTAACCGCGCCCGGCAGCAGTCGCGTCATTCATGGTGTCCATGGCCTCGATTTCTTCCAGAAGAATGCCTTTGGCCTCGAACATGCCCACAAGCTCCTCAAAGGTTATCACAAAGTCCACGTCAGATCGGATTGTCCGCCGGCTTGCCTCGAGCTTCTTGCTGGCGCACGGCCCGATAAACACTACGCTGGCATCCGGGTGTTTCTCCTTGATGACTCTGGCTGTCGCGACCATCGGCGTCAGGGCATTGCTGATTTTGTCAATTGTTTCCGGGAAAAATTTCTTGGCGAGCATTGACCAGGATGGGCAACACGAAGTGAGGAGAAACGGCACTTCCCCTGTCGCCACTTCCTTCACATAATGCTCCGCCTCTGTCATGGCGCCCATATCGGCGCCGATCGCCGTCTCGTACACATCAAAAAAGCCAAGTTCCTTGAGCGCAGTCTTGAGCATATCCGGCGTCACCTTCGGCCCAAACTGCCCCACAAACGCAGGCGCTACCTGCGCAATGATCTTTCTGCCTGACTGCATGGCGCGAATCAGCTGAAATATCTGGGATTTATCTGCAATCGCTCCGAAGGGACAGCTGACCATGCACTGTCCGCAGGAGACGCACTTCTCGTTGTCGATCACTGCCCTGCCGTGGCTGTCGGAATGGATTGCATTCACGCCGCAGTGGGCAAGGCAGGGGCGCTGCTGATGGGAAATCGCGTCATAGGGGCACACAGTCTTGCACTTACCGCACTTGATGCATTTCTCCTGGTCGATGACGGAGCGCCCGTTTTTCATGGTGATTGCCCCCCGCGGACACACTTCGTTGCACGGGTGCGCGAGACAGCCCATGCACTTGTCCGTGACCTCATACCGGTTCTCCGGACATGCATTGCAGGCGGACGCAATCACCTGCATCAGGGGCGGCTCATAATATTTTTCATCAATATTGCTCTCCTCCACACCCTGGCTGACCTGAACCGGCTCGTCCTCCGGGCGCAGCGACATCCCCATGGCAAGCCGTGTGCGCTCGCGGATAATCTCGCGCTCCCGGTAGATGTTGTCCCAGTAGGGCGAATTTTCTGCATCCACAAGTTTATAGGGAAGCGCCTCCATGTCATCCACAAGATTTGTGGAGTGATATGCCATGTTTGCCACTTCCCTGAAAATCGCGCGCCGCGTCTTGCGAACCTGTGTATCTATCCCTCTCATAATCCTCTCTGCCTCCTGCGTATCGAATTGTTGATAACCTGATAATCCTGTTCAGAATCCCTCTGTCCCAAAATCGTCCCAAGAGTAAGAAACGATGTTGATTGCAGACGATTCTCCGATGACCCTGAACAGTATTATTTTGACATATATTTAACAATAATTCAATATGAATACGCATTTTTTTGAGCAGTTTTTGTTTTTCCGCTGTCATTTTGAACGAATTTATTGTTGGAATGCTTTCTTATGAGCACTATAAAATAAACTGATCACAGATATTATGAAAGTCATAACAGATATCCCCAAACCACACCTGACTCCTGGAGTCACGTAATACAACTCTATTTCATGCTGTCCTTGTGGAACTTCGATTCCTATAAAAAGATCATTTACCAAGTATGTCTTTACTTTTTTCCCATCTATGACAGCATGCCACCCCTCCGCATATGGAATGGAAAAGCACAGCAATCTCGTGCTTTCTAAATTTACGGTTCCATTAACATGGTTGGTCGTCACTTCAAATCGATCTTCAGTGTCCACTTTTCGCGCCTCTATCGCTTGTTCATAATCTGACAAATCATGATGAATGACATGAATGTTCTCCGTGTTTATATCTGCTGCCCCTGAAAAAGTGATCTTTATATCTATTGGCTGTGTAGATGCCGTTGTCCCCAGATTAACAATAGCTGGAGGAACTGGTATTCCCCATTTTGTATAGCCATCCTCAAAACTCAATTCAACACCCCAGGAATTGTCTCCCGTAAACAGCAGACAATTCTCACATTGACTTCTGAGCTGTGTGGAGAGAATAAGTGCCTCACCGCTTTCAACATGAATCATACCATTTTCAATTTTCTCACCGTTTTCTCTGGAAATGGTATAATTTCCCTCTATTAAACGGCTGTCATCTGGCATCAACTGTGCCAATTCCCCATCATATTCTTCAACAGCCGCTGCACGCAGCATCATAGCCTGCTTCTCCATTCCATTCATCTGATCATATGATGTATAATCACATATATTTTCGTATGAATATGCAATGGGGAGACTATTTACATTTTCATATAGGCTCCATACACCGTCGGATGTGGATTTCACATACGCAAATCCATAGGGCACAATCCTTGAAAATTCCGTTCTGACAACAAAATACCGAACTGCACACATTGTCTCCAAGACAGTTCTCTGATCAAGACCATAATAGTTGAAACTTGCTTCTGCGATATCCCATTTTCTAACACTTTGCACATAATCGGGATTACTTACACTCAGATACTGCATCGTTCCAGGATATCCATGAAACATGGATGCATTCATCTGAAGTCTTGGTTCTGCAAATGCTCTCTCATACTCAATCCGATAAAAACCTTCCTGCCCCTCATCTTCCATTAATTCTGCAACAGCATCTCTTTCCTGCAGATACGCAATATCATTATCCCTTGCCGCCGCCCGCCAGTTAGTATTTATTGTAAAAACTGCGATACAAAACAATACATACCTTCCTATTGCAGGATATTTATTTGGCACCTTTTTTAAGATAGGCACCACAACAACCAATGTCAGCAGAATCACTGCATAAACCTGAAATGTTTTCTTAAACTGATAATAGTCAAACAAATCCTGTTTTTTGCCTAAGAAAAACAAAACAAGAAACACAATGCCCACTGCAATTTTCTGGCAGATTGAACTATGCTCTAATTCGTCATACAATTCCACAACCAAAAATGCAAGATACAGATCTAAAACAAGTTCCCATCTGTCATACACTGCGCCAAATCCCGACATTACATAGGACACAGAAGGCATGACTGCAGACAGAAACAGCAATGCCAGTATAATTCTCTCGCGTCTTCTATTTCTGGCAAAAATGGCACATATAAGTACCACCATTCCAATTGTACAAACTGCCAGTGGCTGAATCCCGTCATAGGAAGGCAAGAACATATTTGTCAGCAAACGGTACACTTCCGTTAGAGACATCCACATTTTCAATTCCGGATGATCGCCTCTGCCGCTTAAGAAAAAGCCTATTATGGATGGCAACAGGCAGACTGCAGACAGACCAATCCCAAACAAATATTCAACAATAAGATTAACTATCTTTTTCAGCGCTGATTGAAATGTGCTTTTCTGCATTATCAGCCTGTAAATGACATATACTGCCAATGTGATTGAGCCGATATATAAATAGTAAAATCCCGACAATGCAAATCCCAAAACGGTGACACACAGTAAACCTTTTCGACGATTTTTCATTGATTTCTCAGCGCCAAGCAGCATAAGGGGGATGTAGAACATTGCATGCACAAAAATAATATGGGCATTGCTTAACAGCGTGAATCCGGTAAAGCTATACACCAGTGTCCCCACTACATACGCAGCCTTGCTTTTTTCAGAACTAAGCTCTGACGCAAATGCCATAAACGCAATACCGCCCATATAAACTCTAAAGTATAAGAAAAAAGAATAAAAATATGGGAGATTCTCTTGTGAAGAAAAAATTGTCAGAAAATAAAACGGGTCACCTAATCCGTAATAATTCAACGCAGAGATTGTATTTTCTCCCATTCCTACCGTGAAATCAACCATTGGAAACACATAAAGCTCTCCCCGGAACAGGGTTTGGAAACAATCTACCCAAAGCCTTCTCAAATAACTCATCGCCGGATAATGCTGTGCGATGGCATCAGAAGTGCCTATTGTGCACAATCCCAACGCAGATATTTTATATAAAAGACTGCCTATCATTATCCAATAAATAGCGCTGTATATTGTATATTTGTTCTTTATACCTTGTCTCAAAATCATACTTTAAACCCCAAACATATTTATTAATGTCCCAAACAACCCTTCACTGGCAAATCTCGCTGCTCTTTGAGTCAGGCGGGCTGCTATTTTCTTCACAGCGTATCATGATCCATTGCATCCTTCCTCCGCCTTGTCCTGACACAGCTATCAGACACTGTTTTTCACTGTTACGAGTGTCTACTACCCCATCCGGCCAGAAATTGAAGTACCAGTTAGGACCGCTAATATTACAATTTCACCAAAATCTATTCTCTCATTGGTAATCTTTAACTTTTAAGTGTGTACTATATTGTACACCTTATACAAAAGAAGAATCAATATATGTTTGTAAAATTTATTACTTTTTATGTTACAAGGGCACATCTTCACAACTTTATAAAGGATATTCTCGTTTCTGAACCAACTGTTTTAAGGCATTAATTGTTATATTTAATTTTAAGTGGGTTTCGATATTTTCTGCGGAAATGGCATAAAATACCTGCTCCTGAAACTATCCGCTAAGAGCAAGTCAAAATTCCTGTACGCTTTCTGTTCGGTATTTTGAAAATGCAAAATTGATAATCCGTACGAAGTATTAATTGAAAACAGGTGATTGTGTATGACAACGGCAGCAGACATAGTAACAGATTATGACAGAATTTTCCAGACTGCAAGATTGGATGATTCCAATTAAAGAAACAAATCCTGAAACATACGACTCAATGCATAAAAGATTCATTGAAATAAAAGTAACATTGTTAAGTTTATGCATTAATCTTGCAGAAATTGACAGAATCAAAGAATAATAACGGAATAGCAATTAAACAGTAACCACTAACCAAAAACGTGGAAGGTCTTTACTGTACACCGAAGCGCGCAAGCTGGCTGGATATAGCTGAAATTAAAATTGGTATTAAGAGCCGCCCGGCTTTGGGAAAACCATGTGCGGATTTAGAAAGCTTCAGACAATAGATTCGTGCACGGACTATTAAGCGTAATGCAGAGTGTGTAAAGATTAACTGGCAGTTATAAGACTGAGAATGTATGGAGTAAACTGGCTAGACTGTATCCGAATAGAGTTCAAAAACTATCCGGATATCGTTCTAGCTGTGATTTTCTCTTCCGATAATCAACACCTGTGGCGGAAAAGGCATTCATGATCCTGCACATGCGCTGTAGACTTCAGAAATATGCTTCAGCGCCTCCACCGCATTGTCCGGTGTGGTGTTCTCGAGTGTGGCGTGCATATAGGGCTTCTCTTTTTTCATGTAGGGAAGAATTCTGTCCCAATGGCACTGCCCTTGTCCTACGGGAACTGACACCAGTCTGCCGTCCCTGATGACAAAATCTTTCACGTGCAGCACTGCGACATCTCTGCCGAGCAGTTCTACCGCCTCGTCAATTATCTCATCCTGCTTCTCGTAATTGCAGGTCTCCAACAGATTCACCGGATCCAGAATAATCCTGAGATTTGGGGAGGCAATCTCGTCGAGCACACGCCTTGCACGGGCAGGATTGCACACAATATGCCGCACAACTGGCTCAATCGCCATCAGCACGCCCATCTGCTCCGCGTACGTCACAACAGGGCGCAGATTGTGGATAAAGGTCTCAAGTGACTCCTCATTCCAGCACGCCTCCTCAAACTTATACTGCACGTTAGGCGCGCCCGTCTCCGTGCCGACCACACCCGCGCCCAGATGCGCCGCAAAGCGGATATTTGCCTTGTACTTTTCCTGTATCGCTCGCAGCTGTGCAGGATCCGGGTTTGCGAGATTGAGATAGCAGCCCAGCACTGCGATATCCAGCTCATTTCTGTCAAACAGCCGCTTTAAATACATGGCATAGCCGGGTGTAAGCGCTTCCGGCGCCACCGAATTTTCGCTGATTACTTTGGAGAGGGCAACATGTGCACATGTAAATCCCTGGTCTTTTATAATTTTCAGCCGTTCTTCTATCGGCGCCTGCACAGTGTCATGTAATCTGATTCCAAACTGCATTGTAATTCCTCCTATGCGCAGTTACAGACTCCCGAAAACTTTTGTGCCTGCTTTTACGACAAGCGCTCAAGCATTTGGGGAGGCTGTACGCACTCAAAATTCATGTTCTGTTTATGCTACATTTTATCCAGATGCAACGCTGTACTAAAGCCAGTCCGCTGTGACTCTGGCACAGTCCTCGGGCGAAAATAAATATTCTCCCCGATACTGTTCTATGAGCTCTGCCATCGGCTTTCCCTCCAGAGCGGTCCGCATATCCTTCTGAAGCTGCGCATTGACTGCCGCCTCATTCGAATATTCTGCAAAACTGTTTTTTGCGAACACTTTTAGTCTCCCGACAAATTTTGACTTTTCCGGATCGCTCAGCGCCGCAAAGTCAACCTCATATATTTTCCATCAAGATATCCTCTAACGCTCTAAAATCCAATCACATTCTCCCGCGTATACACCGCGGCTTCCTCTGTGGTCAACAGTTTCACAAACGGTGCGCGCTCTGTTCCCGCGCCTGCGCCGTAGTTGTCATACTCTGCAAAAAACATGGTTTCCCACGCCTCCTTATTGTCCCAGTCGTGCCAGCCCTCCCTGCGGATATGCGGCCCAATTTCAGAGTGAATGATGACACACTTTGCATATTTCCGCCAGGGTCTGCCCAGGTATGCACTCTGATCCGGACAGTCCCCCGTAAAGCGGCAGTCGCGGAAAACATAACCGTACTGTTGTTCTTCGTAGGTTGAGGGCGCTGTCACATAACCGCTGATTTCACCCTTGCGCGCCTTCATAAACAATTCACAGTGCTCAAAATATGCGGTGGCACTTCCGAAAATAAAATCGACATTGCCCGCGATATAGCAGTCTTTATAGAGCTGCCTGCCCACGCGCCGCGGCGCAAACTCCTTGGGTCCCTTAAATCCGCCCGCCTGTTTCTCCTTTTTGGGCAGCGGCGCTGTGAAAAGGGTATCCTGATGGCCGTCAAAACGACAGTTTTCAAAAATCAGGTGATCGCCGTCCGCGTACACCGCAAGCGCCTGACCGACCTTGTTTCCCTGCCCTGCCTCATTGCAGAAGGAAATGTGGCAGGCATAGAAATCGTCCGCGTCGATAAACACACTCGGCGTCCGAAACGTTCCGCGCTTGTCGCCCTCCGGCATCAAATCCAGCGCGCCGTCAGAGTATGTAATCTTCGTCTGCTTTGCGTCCGTGCCAATGAATGATATGTGATTCTGATGAATCTCAAGCCGCTCGCGATAAACACCGGTGGCGATATGAATGATGACCTCACAGCTGGTAAATTGTTTCGCCGCCTCGAGTGCGTCACCGATTGTGTTAAACTGCTGTCCGCCGCCGATATCTACATACAGTTCTTTCTTCTCCATAATTCATAGTCCTTCCTTTAAGCCTGCGCGGCTCTACGTTTACGCTTCCTCCATTCGCAACATTTCCGCGTATGGCAAGCCTACGCAGCTCTACGTTTACGCTTCCTCTATTCGCAACATTTCCGCGTATGGCAAGCCTACGCGGCTTCAAGTTTACAATTCCTCCAAGCGCAACATTTCCGCGTAGGCTAGCAGAAATGGCGCGGTTCCTTTGGCATCGTCTTTTACTACGGGTTCTGACATATAGTACTCGTATGTCCCGTCTCTGCGCGGGTTCGTGTCCGGGCCAAGTCCTGCGACAAGACAGATGCCGCCGAGGCTCATCCTGCCCTCCACGGAGGAAAGATACGTGTCGCAGATTCCGTTGAAAGCCCTTACGCCACACTCGCTGTATTCTTTCGGAAGATATCCCAGACGCGCCCCTTTCATCAGGCAGTACGCCATGATAGCGCTTCCGCTTGTCTCCATATAATTGTTCTCCCTGCCGGGGAAGTTGGGCACCTGGTACCACATTCCTTCCGGGGACTGAAGCTTTAACATGGAATCGATCAAATCCTGGTACATTTTCAGCAGATGACTGTAGTCGGGATATACCGGATCTGCGAGGGTGAGCGTGTCGAGCAGCGCCATGGAAAACCACCCGAGTGCCCTGAGCCAGAAATTCTGGGACAGACCAGTCTCCTTGTCCGCCCAGAACATCAGACGCTCCGCATCATACGCGTGATAGTACAACCCCGTCCTGGCATCCTTTTGATTTTTCTCCACATTAAAAAACTGTGTAAATATGTCCCTGTAATTTTTCTTGTCGTTAAATCGGTTCTCATATTCCATGTAGTAGGGCTGTGCCATGTAAAGCCCGTCCAGCCAGACCTGATTCGGATAAATCTTCTTGTGCCAGAAGTTGCCCTCCTTCGTCCGCGGCATCTCGAGGATCTGCTGATAGATTTTTGTGGTCGCCCTTGCATACTTTTCCTTTCCAGTCAAATCATAGAGCGTAAACAAATTTTTGCCCTCGTTGATATTGTCGAGGTTCATCTCTTCCTTTCGATAGCCGATAATCGTACCGTCTTCCTCAATGCGGTGGTCAATATACTTCTCGGCAAACGCAAAATACTTTTGATTCCCTGTCACTTTGTACAATTCCAGAAGGGACATGATCATGCATCCGTCAATATAATCCCATGATGCCTTCTTTCCTGCCCGTATCTTCTCAATATTCCAGACCGGCTCGTCCAATGTGCTCCTGTCGATCAGCTCATTCACATACTTTTCCACAATTTCTATCGCCATGGCTTTTTAACTCCTTTTTTCCAAACAGAAAGCCTCCCGGAATCTCCTGTCACGTTAAGCAGAAGCCCGGGAGACTGCAACAGTTCCTGCAAAATCATTGAACAAAATGGTCAATCCCGTCACGGATCACAGCCTCGCCCTTCTGCCCGGACAC